>JAFAPL010000916.1 GCA_019247135.1 Chloroflexota bacterium
GAGACCGTTGACCCGGCCTATGTCTCACGTCCGCGACCGATCGCTTTTCCCACGTCGGATGAGAAAACCGCGTACGCAACCTACTATCCGCCGACGAGCGCTGATTTTCATGGGCCGCCAGGCGAGTTGCCGCCGCTGATCGTCGAAAGCCACGGCGGGCCAACCTCGTCGTCGCCCGCGCGCTTCAGCCTGGAGACCCAGTACTGGACCAGCCGCGGCTTCGGTGTGGTCGACGTCAATTATGGCGGCAGCACCGGCTTCGGCCGCGAGTACCGCGAGCGACTCAAAGGCATGTGGGGTATCGTGGACGTTGACGATTGCATCAATGCCGCGCGCTACCTTGCGCAACACGGCGAGGTCGACGGCCGCCGGCTGGCCATCCGCGGCGGTAGCGCTGGCGGCTACACGACGTTGTGCGCGCTGGTCTTCCACGACGACTTCGCCGCCGGTGCGTCCTACTACGGCGTGGCCGACTGCGAAGCGCTCGCGATCGATACGCACAAATTCGAGTCGCGCTACCTCGACAGTTTGATCGGACCGTACCCGGCCGATAAGAAGGTGTACGAGGAGCGCTCGCCGATCCACTACACCGACCGGCTGTCGTGCCCGGTGATCCTGTTTCAGGGCTTGGAGGACCGGGTGGTGCCGCCATCGCAAGCGGAGCGTATGGTCGAGGCGCTGCGCGCGAAACACCTGCCGTTTGCCTACCTGGCGTTCGAAGGTGAACAACACGGTTTTCGCAAAGCGGAAACGATCCGCCGCACGCTCGAAGCTGAGCTATACTTTTATAGCCGGGTATTCGACTTCACCGCCGCGGGCGAGATCGAGCCGGTGGCCATCGAAAACCTGCTGAAGCGCCGCGCGCGGCAACATTTAACAATTCTGTAATCCGCGTGACGCTCCGCGTGACGCTTTTCGAGTCTCACGTGACGCTCCACGTGACGCTTTGAAATTACGCTGAGCAAAAAGGATGCGCGGGCGGGCGGCGTGCGGACGCGACAGGCGCAATTATTCTAAAAGGCGAGCGCGGCGAGGGCTTCGGCGAGCGCCGCGGCGGACTGGAAGCGATCTTCAGGGCGCTTCTGCAGCGCGCGATCGACGATCTCCCGAACGGTCTCGGGTACGTGCTCTGGCAATGCTGGTGGCGGGTCCTCGCGATGTGCGCGCAAGGTGTCCAGCGGATCGCGGCCGGCGAACGGGACGAAGCCGGCCAGCATCTCGTAGAGCACCACGCCCAGCGCGTACACGTCGGCTCGGCCGTCCACCTGATCGGCCCCGATCTCCTCGGGCGCGAGGTAGTCAGCGGTACCCACCAGCACGTTGGCGGGCGTCAGTCGCAGCACGTTTGCTTGCTCCGCCATCGCGGCCGCCAGTCCGAAGTCCGAGAGCACCGGCTGCCCATCCGCGCGCAGCAGGATGTTGGATGGTTTGACGTCGCGATGCACCAGGCCAGCCGCGTGGACGACCGCCAGTGCCTCCGCGACGCCACGCGCCACGCGGACGGCTTCAGACACCGTCATCGGCTCTGGATACTGCGCCCGCAACACGCGATCCAGCGCGTCCGGCAGCCACTCCATCGCCAGATACGTTCCCCCACCCAGACGGTCCGCAACGGGTCCGACCTCCAGCACGCGCACGATGCCCGGGTGGCGCAGGCCCGAGAGCAGCGTCGCCTCACGCTCGAGGCGTGCGCGCAGCTCCGGTGCCGCACCCCAGCTCGCAGGCAGCACCTTCAGCGCCACGGCGACCCCGTCTACCTCGCGGACTGCGCTGTACACCACCGACATGCCACCGCTCCCGAGCTGCGCCACCACGCGGTACGGTCCAATGCGGAGTCCGGCCGGCCCGGCCGGAGGCAAGCCGGATTCGGCCCGCTCAATCACCAGCGTCGCCATTGCCAGGCGCTCCGCGAGCGCGCGGTTGAGCGCGCCGAGCAAACGCGGACTGCTGCCGAGGATGCGATCGAAATCCACTCGCTCCAGCATCCACAACACGCTGTCTTCGAGCGCGACCACGTCGGCGGTCCGCGGCGAGCCGATCAGCAGCGCCAGCTCGCCGAAACAGTCGCCCGCACCGAGCCGATACAACCCCGCGCCGTCCCCCAGCCGCACTTCCACGCTGCCCGCCTGCACGATGTAAAACCGGGTCCCCGGCTCGCCGCGCCGACACACCGTCGTGCCCGCCGCGACACGCTCCTCCGCCAGTGCCCGCCAGACCGCCACCAGCTCACCAGACGGGGCATCGCGGAACAACGGCACCCGCCGCAACGCATGCGCGAGCTGGTCAGCACGGCCACGCCAGCGCAAGATACCCGCCAGGCGTCTCGTCCGCTGGACAGGTTCGGCGGCCGGCGGTGACTGCGGTTCCGCGGCCGCAGCCACGCGGAACTCGACCACGTGGGCATCGAAAAAGTCCTGGCCGAGCCGGCGCGCCACCGCCACGCGGTGGTGGCCGTCCAGAACGTAGTACTCGCTCGGCGCATCTCCGCGTTTGATCTTGTACAGCTCCAATGGCGGCAGCAGTTTGCCCTCGACCATCGCGGCTGCCACGCGCCGAAACCGCTGCGTCACCTGTTCGCCAGTTCGATAAAAGAAATCGCTGCGCAGCACCTGCCAGCGGTTGACGCTGCCTACGATGCGCTCGACGGGGACGTCCACAATCCCGCGGTCCACGTGCGAAACCAGACCGCCGGCCGCGTGCAGCGCCTCGTCGAAACCGCGCAATCCACGCCGCTGCCCCCTTATCCGCGCTAGCGCACGCTCGAGCACCGGCTTCATACGCGCCCCGCGTCGTCGACTACATCAAACGCCCGTCGGCGGCGAATCGCCTGGGTGCCGAAAGTTCAGCATTCCGATCGCGACCGTGCGCTCAGGTCGCGGGCCGAGTACGACCATACACTTATGCTACCGCTGTCGCGAGCCAATCGAGCGTCACCGCGGCGGTCCAGGATTGGTCCAGGGAACCCAGCGGTTCGGCCGTGTACGGCTCGAAATACTCGCCGAACCGCGAATCGGGACGCGACAGAAGCTCCAGGTTTGCCGCTCGCAGCCGCTCGGCCGCTTCCGATTGCCCGTGCCGCCGCAGACCCGACCAGAACAGCCAGTTGGCGATGGGCCAGGCGGGGCCACGCCAGTACCTGCGACGGTCGAAGCCCACCGAACCCGGAGCCGTGCTCGGCACTACCGCGTGCGCAAAGTCGGCAGCACCCGCGAAACCGTCACCTTGCAGACGCTGGACGAGCGTTCGGAGCAATTCGGAATCCAGTTGCGGCAGCAACAGCGGTGCGAGCCCCGCGCACGTTTCGACGCGCACCGCCGATTCCGTTCGCTCGTCGAAATCGAGCGCAAGTTGTAGCTTATGCTCAAACGCGTGTTGGACTCCAGATGCAAACCGATCGCGCCACACGCGCAGCTCGTTCAGCTCACCCGCAGTCCGGCCGACCGCGGTACCGACATCCTCCAACGCATGGCATGCCGCGGCAAAGATCGCACTCATCAACACGTCGCGAACGAGAAATGGATAATTCTGTTGCACCTCGGAGTCCGAGTACGCGGCGCGCTTCAATAACTCCACAAGCCAGAGATAACGATCGTACTCCGCCTGAGTTGGACGCTCCGACGGATCACTGACGTGCTTGACGTCGTGGCGTGTGTACGGCTCCAGATCGCCAACTTCGATGCGCGCGAGCGTCGAATCCCAACGTGGGGAATTGTCGGTGCCGCTTTCCCACGGATGATAGATCAGCAACAACCCGCGTTCATCCGGGTCACGCGCTTCGGCGAGATATCTGTGCCACCTGAGCATTTTCCCGTACAAGCGTGCAATTCGCTCCACGAACGCCTGCGAGGCAAGCTGCCGAGCCACCTGATTCAATCGCTGGAGCGCGATCGCGTGGACGGGCGGCTGGATCAGTCCACTCGTGCGGAGTCCGTGCGGAGCGTGCGGAGAGATTTCGGACGCCCACCGCTCCGGACCAGGAAAATAGCCGGTTGCTTCCGGATTGAACACGATGTGCGGGACCCGCCCGTCGCTCCATTGTGCTGCAAACAAACTCTCCAGCTCGCGCAAGGCACGATCCACGTCCACGTGCGCCAGACCAATGGCGATAAATGCGCTGTCCCAGCTCCACTGGTGCGGATACAGACGCGGAGCCGGCTTTGTCCAGTCACCCAGGTCGTTGTTTCGCAGCACCAGCAGCGCCGCATCGCGGAGTCGATCGTGCATCATCACGCGATTTACCAGGCGGTCCAACCGCAGTCGACCGGCAGCGTCACTCCGGTGACCATGTCGGCCTGAGGTGATGCGAGGAAAACGACGGCATCTGCGATCGCTTCCGGAGTTGCGAGCTTTCCCATGGGAGTCCGTTCCAGCACCGGGCGTAACCTGGCGGGATCGGCGAACATTTGCTCCGTCAACGGAGTGAGAACGTACGTCGGAGCCACAGCATTCACGTTGATATTGTGCTCGGCCCATTCAATTGCCAGCGCACGTGTCATGTTGACCACGCCGGCTTTGCTCGAGCAATACGCGACACCGCTCCCGAAGGGCGAGCCCACCAGACCCATGATGGAGGCGATGCTGACAACTTTCCCACCATGACCCTGGCGCACCATCTGCGTCGCCGCGGCCTGAGCGGAGAAGAAGACTCCGCGCAGATTCACGTCGACGACGGCGTCCCAATCCGCTTCCGACACCTCGAGCGCCGTCTTCCGCACGTTCAAACCCGCATTACAGACGACAATGTCGACGCTCCCGAGCGTGGCCACGGTTTCGTCCACGGCGGATTTTATTGAGGCGACCTCACGCACGTCGATCTGGATGCCACACGCCTCGGTCTTCTCGCGAAGCGCGCCCACCACTCGCTCGACGTCCGTTGCGCGATTCGGCAGGTCGGCCAGAGCAACCGACGCGCCGCGGTCCGCGAATGCCGCGCCGATCGCGCGTCCGAACCCGCCACTCCCGCCCGTGATGAGTGCCACCTTCCCTCGCAGGTCGTCCATGCCGGCAGGCTAGCCGATTCGCAGCACGGCGGCCGCCGCATGCAGGCTGCCGGCTCGCAAAGCGTTCAGCGCTTCGTTGGCTTCATCGAGCGTGAACGGCTGCACCGACGTCCGCAGTTGCATCTCGGCGGCGATCTGCATGAACTCGGCGCCGTCGGCGCGGGTCAGGTTCGCAACCGAGCGTACGGCGCGTTCCTCCCACAAGAGCCGATACGCAAACTGCGGAATGTCGCTCATGTAGATGCCGCCGCTCACCACGATCCCACCTTTGTCCATTGTTGCCAACGCGGCAGGGACAAGGGCGCCCACAGGAGCAAACAACAAGGCGGCGTCGAGCTTCTCGGGCGGCAGCTCGTCCGAGCCGCCCGCCCAAACTGCCCCGAGGTCGCGGGCGAACGCTTGCGTCGAACGGTCCCCCGCCCTGGTAAACGCGTACACGCGGCGACCCTGTGCGACCGCCACTTGAGCCACGATGTGCGCGGCCGCGCCGAAGCCGTAGATGCCGACCCGTTCGACGTCGCCGGCGAGTCGCAGCGTTCGATAGCCGATCAGGCCCGCGCACATGAGCGGCGCTGCCTCGAGGTCGCCGTAGCGCGGCGGGATCTTCAAGCAATATCGCGCATCCGCGACAACGTGCTCGGCGTAGCCCCCGTCGACGGTATAACCGGTAAACAGGGCCGCATCGCACAGGTTCTCCTGGCCGCGTCTGCAGAATCGGCACGTCTGGTCGGTCCAGCCGAGCCACGGCACGCCGACGCGGTCACCCGGACGCAGTTCATCGACACCACGACCGACCTGTTCGATCTCCCCGACGATCTCGTGCCCGAGCACGAGCGGCAGTTTTGGCCGATCCAGTTCGCCGTCAACGATGTGAAGGTCAGTTCGACACACGCCACACGCGCGAACGCGCAACTGCACCTTGCCTTGCTCGGGCATGGGCAGTGCAATGTCGTCCAGCTGGAGTGGCGTTCTCGGCGCCAGCAGTCGCATCGCGCGCATGGAGCCTGGCGTGGGGTAGTCTGGCATACATGCGTCGATGCCGCATCGCGATCATTCCAGGCGACGGCATCGGCCAGGAAGTCACCCCAGAAGGCGTGCGCGTACTGGACGCCCTGGCAAACGACGCGCTGCAGTTCGAGTACGAGCGCTTCCCGTGGGGCTGTCAGTACTACCTGCAGACCGGCAGGATGATGGACGACGACGGGCTGGAGACACTGCGTCGGTTCGACGCGATCTATTTCGGAGCCGTCGGCTGGCCGGGTGTGCCCGATCACGTCAGTCTGTGGGGACTGCGACTGGCAATCTGTCAGGGCTTCGATCAATACGCCAACATCAGACCGGTCCGCTTGCTGCCAGGTGTCGAAAGCCCGCTGCGCGCGGCGACCCGCGAAACGATGGACTGGGTGGTGGTACGCGAAAACACCGAGGGCGAATACGCCGGCATCGGCGGCCGCAACCTGAGCGCTCGCGGGCCA
>JAFAPL010000932.1 GCA_019247135.1 Chloroflexota bacterium
ATTCCTTACGATTACCTGGTCCTGGCCACCGGCGTGCAGGGCAGTTACTTCGGGCACGACGAGTGGGCACCCTTCGCGCCCAGCATGAAAACGCTGGCGGACGCTGAATTTTTGAGGCGACGGATCGTCGGCGCGCTAGAACGCGCCGACCAGGAAACTGACCCCGACGTCCGTGAACAATTGATGACGTTCGTCCTGGTCGGGGCGGGACCTACTGGCTGCGAGCTCGCGGGCGAGATGGCACAGCATTTTCACCGCGTACCCGCGGAATACCGCCACATCAATCCACGCAACGCGCGCATCATCCTCGTGGAGGCCGGACCGCGCGCCCTGGCGACGTTCTCTGAGGCACTCGCCGATGGGGCAGTCAACAAGCTGCGCGGTCTGGGGGTCGACGTCCGTCTGGGCAAGGCCGTCGAGCTGGTCGACGAGCAAGGCGTGGTGATTGCAGGTGAGCGGGTTCGGACACGCACCGTGCTCTGGACCGCCGGCGTAGCGGCGTCGCCGGCGGGCCGTTGGTTGGGCGCGGAGACCGACCGCGCCGGGCGGGTGGTGGTTGGGCCGGATCTGTCCATTGCTGGACATCCGGAGATCTTCGTTATCGGGGACACTGCGCACATCGAAAACGACGGCAAGCTCCTGCCTGGGGTGGCGCAAGTCGCGCTGCAGAGTGGCAAGCACGCCGCGCACACAATTCGCGCTCGCGCCTTGCACCAGCCTGCGCCGGGCCCCTTCAGCTACTTCGACAAAGGCAACATGGCCACCATCTCGCAGGGCTACGCGATCATGGAGAAGGACAGGTTGAAGATGGATGGACCCCTGGGCAAGACGGGTTGGGCGTTCATCCACGTTCTATACCTCGGACGTGCCGAAGGTCAGCTCATGCTGTGCCTCCAGTGGCTGTTCGGAGTCCTGTTCGGCAGGCTCGGTTCACGCTACATCGACACGCCGCCATTTGAAGCGAATGCTCGTTCCTCCCCGCCAGTACCTGCCGCAGGCGGAGCGACCGACCATCCAGCGAGCTAACAGGAGTACATGCATGAGCACCGAGCGACAACGCGTCGAGACGTTCGGCAAGCTGGAGAATGGGTTGCGCGAGGCAAGCGACTGGTATGTGTGGGGACCGTATCTCAGCGAACGTCAGTGGGGCACCGTCCGCGAGGATTACAGCGCCGATGGGGAGGCGTGGGACTACTTCCCGCACGATCACGCCCGCTCGCGAGCCTATCGTTGGGGTGAGGATGGCCTGGCAGGCTTCTCCGATATCGAGCAACGCCTGTGTCTTGGCCTTGCCTTGTGGAATGGGCGTGACCCAATCCTCAAAGAGCGGATCTTTGGCTTGACAGGCGCCCAGGCGAATCACGGCGAGGACGCCAAAGAGTACTGGTGGTACCTCGACGCTCTGCCCAGCCATGCCTGGAATCGATGGCGCTACCACTACCCACAGGGCGCCTTTCCATATCAGAACCTGATCGATGAAAACCGGCGACGAGGAAAATTCGATCCAGAATACGAGCTGCTTGACACGGGCGCCTTCGATGACGACCGCTACTGGATTGTTGAGGTGGACTACGCCAAGGCCGCGCCACTCGACGTGCTGATGCATGTCCGCATCACCAATCCTGGCCCGGAACCGGAAACGCTTCACGTGCTGCCGACCGCGTGGTTCCGCAACACCTGGTCCTGGGACGTGGACGCACCAAAGCCAGTGCTCCAGCGCGGCGAGGGTACCTCGATACGCATCGACCACCCGTTTCTGGGCGAGCTCGAGCTGCTCGGCGGACCTGATCCGTCCGGTAACCAGCCGACCCTCCTGTTCTGCGACAACGAGACCAATACCCAGCGACTGTTCGGTGTCGATGCCACCACGCCTTATCCCAAGGACGGTATCAACGACCACGTGATCTCGGGTTCGCTTACCGTCAGTCCGGACGAGCGAGGCACCAAGTGCGCCTTCTGGTACCAGGTGCGCGTGTCGCCAGGCAGCACAGTTGAGCTGCGCCTCCGCCTGCGTCCGGTTCGCGCCGCGGATGACGCGGCGAACGCCCTGGCCCAGGACTTCGACCAGGTCATCAGTGCGCGTCGCAGTGAGGCGGATGAATTCTACGCCGAGCTGACCCCCGCGACTGCGTCGGCGGACGAAGCGCTGGTCATGCGCCAGGCGTTTGCCGGTATGTTGTGGAGCAAACAGTTCTACTACTACGACGTCGCCCGCTGGCTCGATGGCGATCCCACGCAGCCCGCACCACCCGCCTCACGGATGGGTGGCCGTAACTCGCGCTGGCGCAGCTTCGACGCTTTCGACATCATGTCGATGCCTGACAAATGGGAATACCCATGGTTTGCCGCCTGGGACCTTGCCTTCCATTGTGTGACCCTGGCGCATGTCGACCCGGCGTTCGCCAAGTACCAGTTGCTGCTGGTGTGTCGCGAATGGTTTCAGGCGCCGAACGGCGCACTCGCCGCATACGAGTGGGACTTCGGTGATGTCAATCCGCCCGTCCAGGCGTGGGCGGCCCTCGAAGTCTTCGCCATTGATGGCGCCGACGACTACGAATTCTTGAGTCGAATCTTCGACAAGCTGCTGGTCAACTTCACCTGGTGGGTCAATCGCCTCGACGCTTCCGGGTCCAATCTGTTTGAAGGCGGCTTTCTGGGTCTGGACAATATCGGGCCGCTCGACCGCTCGCATCTGCCCGTTGGTGGGACACTGCAGCAATCAGACTCCACCGGCTGGATGGCCTACTACGCGCTTGTGATGGGCATCATCGCTGCCACTTTGACGCGCAGCGGCAAGCGTCCCGGCGTCGATATGCAACTCAAGTTCCTGGAGCATTTTGCTGGCATCAGCGCCGCACTCGAGACGCAGGGGCTGTGGGACGAAACAGACGGGCTGAATTACGACCGGCTGGTGACACCGGACGGGGCCGCGATACCCGTCAAGGTTCGCTCGATGGTCGGCATCATTCCGGCACTGGCGGCGATCGTCATCGATGAGCAGATGCTCCTGGACTCGCAGTTGGTGGGCAAGCAATTTTCGGGTTTCCTCCAGCGCCTCGGCCTGCGTGACCCGGAGAAACTTGCCCGCGGTGGGCTCCTGCGTGGTGAGGCTCCCAATCGACAACTCCTGCTCAGCGTCATCGGCCTCGACCGCTTGCGGCGCATCGCCACCAAACTGTTTGACGAATCCGAGTTTCTCTCGCCGTACGGCTTGCGGGCCATCTCCGCGTACCACCGCAATCACCCATACGTGCTCGAAGTGGAAGGCTTACGAGCCGAGATCGACTACGAGCCCGCCGAGTCGACCACGGGCATGTTCGGAGGCAACTCCAACTGGCGGGGACCGATCTGGTTTCCGCTCAATTACCTGCTCGTCAGCGTGCTCGAACGCTATCGGCGTTTCCTGGGCGCCGAGTTCATGTTGGAGTACCCGACTGGCTCGGGCAAGCAGTTGTCGTTGGACGACATCATTGGCGACCTTTCTGATCGGCTCATCTCGATCTTTCTGATCGGTGCGGATGACCGTCGTCCCTGTTTCGGGTGGGTCGATCGCCTGCAGCATGACCCGAACTGGAAGAACAACCTGGTGTTTAATGAGTACTTCCACGGCGATAACGGGGCGGGGCTAGGCGCCTCACATCAGACCGGCTGGACGGGCCTCGTGGCCGATCTCATCCGCCGTCGCCACGGGGCCGTGCGGCCTCTGGGGTATGTGTTGCGCGCAACAGACCCTGTCACGGCAGCAGCCCGACACAACGGCTCCAACGCGGCTCAAGAGCCTGCTGCTGCTGGACGCAATACCGACTGACCCGTTCCAAATCCGCCAACAAACGCGATGACCTCGCGTTGATCACCGCACCGTCACTGCGGTGACCTGGACGAAACTGCGTGACTGACATCCAGCATGTGATCGAAACTATTGGCGTCGCGATTGAGGTGGTGGCCGTGGCTGTCATCGTCGCCGGGCTGGGTTACGCGCTTATCCAGAGCGGCGTCGCCTTCGCCATGCGGGAGGGAGGCGAGTCTGCCTACCGGCGGCTACGTAACCTCAGCGCGAGGATCCTGCTGCTCGGACTCGAACTCCTGGTTGCCGCAGACATCGTGCGCACCGTGGCGCTCGAGCCGAGTCTCGCGAGCGTCGCGGTGCTCGGACTCCTTGTGGTTATCCGGACATTCCTCAGCTGGTCGCTCGTCGTGGAGATCGAGGGCAGATGGCCCTGGCAAGCGGCGCCTGGTGCGACGGGAGAATCGAGCGATCGCCTGTGAGCGGACCACACCGTTCACCACTTGGGCACACAACAAACGGATTGCGATCGGGGGCCATGATGAGTATTTCCCCGAATGCGAAGCCGGGATTGCCGCACTTATCGTCGAGACACGAGCCAGCGCGCGAGGCGCCAACAGGAGGGTGAGACATGAGCGT
>JAFAPL010000702.1 GCA_019247135.1 Chloroflexota bacterium
GGCGCGCGCGCCTACGTCGCCGACTTCGCCGACCTGAGCCAGGTACGCGCGCTGGCTACCCGGCTGCAAGCCGATCACGAGCGCATCGACGTCCTGGTCAACAACGCCGGCGCGATCATGCCCCGGTTCACCCGGACGGCCGACGGCATCGAAACCACGATCCAGGTCAACCACCTGGCCCCGTTCCTGCTGACCAACCTGCTCCTGTCCGTCCTTGAGGCCAGCCGGGCTACCGTCATCAACACCGCCAGCTCGTCCGCCAAGCGGCTCGCCCACCTCGACCTCGACGACCTGGAGAACGAGCGCACGCCGGATATGCAGAAGGCCTACGGCGACAGCAAGCTCGCCAACATCTTGTTCACCCGCGAACTGCAGCGCCGCCACGGCGGCGACGGCATCAGCACCGTCGCCTTCCACCCGGGCAACGTCGCGTCTAACTTCGCCGCCGACACCACCAGCAGCTGGCGGTTCATCTACGGCACCCCGCTGCGGCACGTCATGCTGATTTCCCCCGAACGCGGCACCCGGACACTGCTGTGGCTGGTCAACGGCACCCCCGGCCGGGACTGGCAGCCCGGGCAGTTCTACATCAAGCACCACGCCGCGGCCAGCAGCCCCCAAGCTGACGACCCGGCCCTCGCCCGCGCCCTGTGGGACCGCAGCGCCGCGCTCGTCGGGCTCGTCCCCGCTAGCTGACTGCCCGCACGGATTGCCAAGGACCACAACGATGAGTGAAGTCCTGGATGTCGGCCTGGGCGGCTACCTGCCGATCAGCGGTCACGGCATCATCGGGGACCTGCGGACCGCCGCCCTGGTCAGCACCGACGGCCGGGTCGACTGGTTCTGCGCATCCCGCTTCGACTCACCAGCACTGTTCGGTGATCAGGAAGCCGAGGCCGCCGACCCCGAAGCGCTCCTCGACGCCACCACTGTGCTTTGGCGCCGCTGGGCCAGCCAGTGCACCTACCGGGGCCGGTGGAGGGACTGGGTGACCCGCTCGGCCATCACCCTCAAGCTGCTCACCCGCGAGCCCACCGGCGCCCTGCTGGCCGCGCCCACGACCTCACTGCCCGAGGCCGTCGGCGGGACGAGGAACTGGGACTACCGCTACGTGTGGGTCCGCGACGCGTCCTTCTCGCTGTACGCGCTGCTCCGCCTCGGCTTCCGCGACGAGGCGCTGGCCTTCATGCGGCGGCTGATGCTGCGGGTGGCCGAAGGGGAACCGGGCGCCGCGGACGGTCCCCTCAAGGTCGCCTACGACATCGGCGGCCACAGCCCGTCCGGCGAGTACGAGCTGGCCCACTGGGCCGGCTACCGCGGCAGCATGCCGGTGCGGGTCCGCAACAACGCCGCCAGCCAGTTCCAGATCGACATCTACGGTGAGCTGATCGACGCCGTCTACCTGTTCGACCAGCACGACGGGACCGTTTCCCGCGAGGCCTGGCAGGTCATGCGGCAAACCGTCAGCTGGCTGCAGGACAACTGGCGCCGGCCCGACGAGGGCATCTGGGAAAGCCGCGGCGGCCGGCAGCCCCACACGTTCTCCCGCCTGATGAGCCGGGTTGCCTTCGACCGGATGGTCCGCCACCGCAGCCGGCCCGGCGACACCGCCGCCTGGCAGCGCGCCCGCGACGCCGCGGAGAAACCCTCAGCATCGAGTCATGGAACGACGACCTGGGCGCTTTCACTCAGCGCGCGCACTCCACGGTGCTTGACGCGTCCCTGCTGCTGATGCCCGCCGTTCGGTTCACCACTCCTGGTGAGCCGCGCTTCGCCTCCACCTTGCGCGCCATTGAACAATTTCTCGTGACCGACACGCTCGTCTTCCGCTAGGACGCCTCGTCCGGGCTGGACGGAATCGACGGAATAGAAGGCACCTTCTGTATGTGCTCGTTCTGGTACGTCGAGGCCCTTACCCGGGCCGGGCGCCTCGACGCCCGGCTCGCCTGCGAGAAGATGCTCACCTACGCCAACAGCCTCGGCCTGTATGCGGAAGAAATCAGCGTCACCGGCGAGCAGGCCGGTAACTTCCCGCAGTCCTTCATGCACCTGTCCCTCATCAACGCGGCACTCGCCCTCGACCACGCCCTGGGCTGACTGAACCGCACCCTCATCTGGGATGCGGCCGGGCGCCGCATGTGCACCGCCACCCGAAGGCAGCTGACCCGGCTGCCACCGAAGGAGGAAACCGAATGGCCAAGACAGTCACTCCCGGGCGCACGACCGCCCTCGCACCACCCGGCACGGTCGTCTTCCTGATCGGCATGCGCGCGAACCGGCCGTGGAAAGTACGCACCTGGCTGCCCACGTTCCTGCAGATGCCCCGGATGCTGTCCGAGCTGCGCCGCCGCCCCGAACTGGGGCTGCTGCACCTGCAGACATTCTGGATGGGGCAAACCGTGCTCCTGCTGGAGTACTGGCGCGACGCCGACTCACTCAACGCCTACGCAACCGCCCGGGACCACCATCACCTGCCCGCATGGCGGGAATTCAACCGCCGGGTGCGAGCCAGCGGCGACGTCGGGGTCTTCCATGAAACTTACGTCCTGGACCGCTACGAGACGATCTACGTCAACATGCCGTCCGACTTCGGCCTCGGCGGGGCGACAGAAGCCGTGGCGGTCAGCCGCCGCGGACAGCGCGCCGCCGCCCGCCTTGACCCGTCCGTGCCCGACATCCCGGCCGTGCGACCCGACTGAGTTTCGCCCGCATGGCGCCGGCGGTGCGGTCCGAAACCACGCCGTGGCGCCTGTGCGGGCTCTGACCGCGGCCGCGTGCCAGCGTCGGCTGCGCCGCGGACTCTGTGCGGGGCTGGGCCGACTCACATTTGGAGAAAGGCCGAAACCGTGATGGCTTCTACTGCGGCGCTGCTGCGAGCCAGGGCTGCGCGTCTGGGCCCGCCGCAGCGCCTTGCCATCGCTGCGGCGATCCTGGCGGCATGGGACGTGGGAATGGTCATCTCCATGCTGGTGCAGGGCAAGCGCCTCGACGCCACAGTCTGGGGCGGCTTCGACACAATTCTCTGCGCAGCATGGCCACTGGCTCGCCTGCACCGGGGTGAGATCCTTGGAAGCGGCCAAAGCAGCCCGTCCGAAGACACCATTATCGCGTGCGTCTTGCCCAGGACCCGGTCAACCAA
>JAFAPL010000078.1 GCA_019247135.1 Chloroflexota bacterium
CGATCGCCAAAGCCTGGCGCCTTCACGGCGAGAACATTCAAAGTTCCGCGCAGCTTGTTGACGACCAGCGTCGCCAGTGCCTCGCCGTCGACGTCTTCCGAGATGATCACCAGCTCTTTGCGACCTGTCTGGACCAGCTTTTCCAGCACCGGCACGATGTCGGTGATCGCGCTGATCTTCTTGTCGGTGATCAGCAAGTAGGGCTCGTCGATGGCGGCTTCCATGCGCCCCGAATCGGTGATGAAGTAGGGCGAGATGTAGCCGCGGTCGAACTGCATACCTTCGGTGTATTCGACCTCGAGGCGCAGGCCTTTGCCTTCCTCGACGGTGATGACGCCGTCACGGCCGACCTTGTCCATGGCCTCGGCGAGCAGCCGACCAATCTCGGGATCGTTTGCCGAGACGCTGGCGATGTGCTCGATGTCGTCGTGGCCCTTGAGCTCGGTGGCTTGCTTTTTGATCTCTTCGACCACCGCCTGAGCAGCCGTGTCGATGCCGCGCTTCATCAGCATCGGGTTGGCGCCCGCGGCCAGGTTGCGCAGACCCTCGGTGACGATCGCCTGAGCGATGACGGTCGAGGTGGTGGTGCCGTCGCCGGCGACGTCGTTGGTCTTGGTCGCAGCCTGCTTGAGCATCTGCGCGCCCATGTTCTGGAAGTGGTTGTCGAGTTCGATCTCCTTGGCGACGGTGACACCGTCATGGGTGACGGTGGGAGCGCCCCACTTCTTGTCGATGGCGACGTTGCGCCCGCGTGGGCCGAGGGTGACCTTCACCGCGTTCGCGAGCGCGTCGATGCCGGACTTCAGCTGGCGACGCGCCTCGGCGTCAAAGATCAGATCCTTCGCTGGCATTGATTGAGCCTCCTAGTTCGTGCCGTTGGTGACGATCGCGAGCAGGTCGCTCTCGCGAATCACGAGATACTCCTCGCCGTCCAGCTTGACTTCCGTTCCGGCGTACTTGGCGAAAAGCACCGTATCGCCGCTCTTGACTTCCATATCGACGCGCTTGCCGTTGTCGAGCACACGGCCGGGGCCGACAGCCAGAACGGAGCCCTCTTGCGGCTTCTCGCTCGCTGTGTCGGGCAGCACGATGCCACTGCGGGTCATCTCTTCCTTTGCCTTCGCCTTGACGATCACACGATCCCCAAGCGGCTTCAGACTCGTTGCCATAAGGACGCGGTCCTCTCCCTTCGCTAACTCAGAACACTTCGCGCCCGGAAGAGTGCCTGCGGCCGCGTTAGAGCGTCATAAGACCACGTGTAAGAGGAGCGTTAGAACTCCTCACCGCAGCGATTGGCGTGCCACAATCGCGAGCCCATGCGCGATCTGCAGCGGCTCCCGAAGGCACACCTGCATCTTCACCTTGAAGGCGCCATGCGACCGTCAACGCTGACCGAATTATGTGAGCGGAACGGGACACCCCAACCGGACCCACCCGATGGCACGTTTCCGACGTTCATTCGGCTCTATCGAGCAGCGGCCGACGCGCTGCGCAGCGCCGATGACTACCGACGCCTGGTCGACGAAGTCGTCGAAGACGCCGCCAATGACGGGGCCGTCTGGCTAGAGCCCGCCGAGTGGATTGCACCCGGCCTCCCCCAGCGCCTCGGACTCTCAGACCCCGAAGCTGTCCTACGCATGCTGCTCGAGGCGCTGGACCATTCAGCGCGCTGCCACGGCATCCAGGCCGGCCTGGTGGTCTCGACGAATCGCACGCGTGATTCTTCCGAAGCCGTCGAGCTTGCCAAATTGGCCGCACGCTACGCGGGCCGCGGCGTGGTCGCGTTCGGACTCGCCGACGACGAGACGCGCGGCCGCCCGGCACCGTTCGCCGAGGCGTTCCAGATTGCGACCGCGGCCGGCCTGATCAGTGCGCCTCACGGCGGCGAACACGGCGGCCCCGACAGCGTCCGCGAAGCGCTCGATGCCCTTGGCGCTCGACGCATCCAGCACGGGGTACGGTCGGTCGAGGATCCGGCGCTTCTGGAGCGTCTGGCCGAGGAGCGGGTCTGCCTCGACGTATGCCCGACCTCGAACTCGCAGCTGGGCGTTGTGCCATCGCTCGAAGCTCATCCACTGCCAGATCTTCTTCGCGCGGGCGTGCCGCTGAGCCTGAATGCAGACGATCCGCTGTTTTTCGGCTCGGGTCTGCTTGCGGAGTACGAGCTGACACGGCAGACACTCGGCGTGGATGACGCGGGATTGGCCCGCATCGCAGCGGCGAGCGTGCGTCACAGCGGAGCGCCCGAATCGGTCAAGTCGAAAGCGCAGCGCGACATCGAAGCGTGGCTCAGCGCGACTTGACATCCTGACTTCAACGGCGCGCGCTTTCCGGTTAGAGTGATCGCAGTGAGCCGGCTGCGCTATCCGTTTACGGAGATCTCGGCGCGGTGTCGGCTGTGTGGGGCGGTTGGACTGACCGCCTCGAGCGAGCACGCGCTGGGCGGGCGCCTCATCGATTGGCGGCGCGCGCACGCACTGGTCTGTCCGGAGTGGCCGCGCTGGGCGGCGAAGAAGGGTCTTCGACTCGACGACAAGGGCGCGTTGCTCTACCCCAACGAGACCGGCCCCTATGAGCCGCGCATTCGCCCCAAGTCTGACGAGGAAGATGAGGAGGAAGAGTTCGGCGAGCCTGCTCCGCCAAAGATCGACCTGATGCAAGTCCCCGCGGAGGACCTGGCGCAGTCGGAGCTTTTTTGATGAGTTCCGCCGCCTGCGCGATTCGGCACCGATGAGCTGCCCTGGCATTATCTCCGCATCGCAGCGAAGGCCTGCGGCCCAAGATGGGGACGGCAGCATAGCCCCCGAAGGATCGTAGAAGATGCCGACTGGCGGGCAGGCTGTCGTCGCGGCGCTGGTGGCGGCCGGCGTCGATCACGCCTTCTGCGTCCCGGGTGAGAGCTTTCTCGGTCTGCTCGACGCACTGTACGACTCGCCGATCCGCGTCATCGCCACGCGCCACGAAGGCGGAGCCGCGTTCATGGCCGAAGCCTTTGGCCAGTTGACCCGACGACCAGCCGTGTGCATGGGCACGCGCATGGTCGGCGCCGGCAACCTGGCGATCGGCATCCACACCGCGCACCAGAACTCGAGCCCCATGCTGGCCATGCTCGGCCAGGTCGGGACCGAGATGCGCCATCGCGAAGCCTTTCAAGAAGCAGAGCTGGCTCAAGTCTTCGCGCCAGTCGCCAAGTGGGCGGTCGAGCCCCCGCGCGCCGACCGTCTCGGAGAGCTCACGCTGCGCGCCGCGCGGGTCGCCCTGTCGGGTCGACAGGGTCCTGTCGTTATGTCGCTACGCGAAGACTTGCTCGCGGACGAAGCCGAAGCGTTCGAGCCACCGTTCCTCACTCTGCCGCGGCCTGCTCCCGAACCAGGCGCGGTGCGCCGCGCGCTGGCGCTCCTGCGCGAAGCACGCCGCCCGGTGATGCTTCTGGGCGGCGGCGTGCTGGCCGCCCGGGCGACAGACGCGTTCGTCGGCCTCGCGCACGCCGAACAGGTCCCGGTCATCGCCGCGTGGCGGCGGCCCGACGTCTACCCGAACGATGACCCACTGTTCCTCGGCCACGGCGGGCTGGCCGCTCCGCGTAGCCTTGCCCAGCGCCTGCTGGAAGCAGACGTGCTGCTCGTCGTCGGCTGCCGTCTGAACGAACAGACCACGCTTGGCTATCGGGTGCCCGCGGCCGACGCGCGCCTGATCCATGTCGACCTGTGCGCCGAAAACATGGGCGGCCATCGCACGGCCGACGTGCCGATCCAGGCTGATGCCGCGCTGTTCGCCGAAGCCCTCCTCGCGGGGGCTGCGCTCGAGCCGCCTCCGGCTGACCTTCTGGAGCTTCGACGCACGCGGAATGCAACCGATCGCGCCGCGTTCGAAGCGCAGACGCTGCCACGCCGCGGGCGTGCAAGGACAGGATTCCTCGATCATCAGGCGCTCAGCGCAACTCTGCGCGACACGCTGCCGCCCGACGCGGTCATTACTACGGATGCCGGAAATTTCGGCGGTTGGCCTGCCCGCTACTTGCGCTGGCGCAAACCGGGTACGTTCCTCGGCCCGACGTCGGGTGGGATGGGCTACGCCGTCCCGTCCGCGATCGCCGCACGCCTCGCCGTGCCCGAGCGGCCAGCCGTCGCGCTGGTCGGCGACGGCGGGTTTCTCATGACGGGCAACGAGGTCGAGACGGCCGTTCGCGAGCGCGCACCGATCGTCGCGCTCGTCTATGACAACAACGAGTACGGCACCATCCGGATGCATCAGGAGCGCGAGCACCCTGGTCGGCCGATCGCGACCGCGCTCGGGCCGGTGGATTTTGCTGCCATTGGTCGAGCGCTCGGAGCCAACGGGCTCAGCATCCGCGACGAGCAAGAGTTTGGTCCTGCGCTGACGGCCGCGCTCGCGGACGAAAAACCGTCCGTGCTGCACCTGCGGGTGGATCCGCAGCAGATCTCCGTCGCCAGCGACACCGCGTGAACGCTGCCTCCTTTGCTCGCCCCGCGAGGCGGGCCACGCCCTCGCCGTCGTTGCAACATCGCGATCGCTGTCTTGCAGCGGGCTGGCGCCGCGGCTGTCCGATGCTTTGCGTACAGGCACAGCGGCGGCCGACGGATGCGGCAGAGCGACAGCAGGCGCGCAACCGCTGATGAACGGCGTCGTCGCAGCGCACCAGCAAGTCGCGATTGTCGTTGTGCTGTACTTCGCCGCGCTTGGCATCTGGGGCCTCGTTCTCGCGCTGATCAGGCGGCCATTCGGCTCCGCCTACCGCGGCGCACTCATCATCGGCTTCGTGCTTGGAGTTGTGCAGGCGCTCATCGGCATGTCCCTGTTCCTGACTGGTCTGCGGCCCCGCGACGACCTGCACTACCTGTACGGGCTATCGGTGATCGTCGCGCTGCCCCTCGTCCAGCAGTACATCTCGACGCGGCGGTGGTCGCGCGTCCTCACGTACGGCCTGGCCAGCCTGTTCATCATGGGCCTCGGCATCCGCGCGATTACGACTGGTGGTGCCTGATCTCCGTATCCTGCTCGCGCGCCAAAGCCGCGAGCTCCTCCTTGTAATCGACGAGCTTCTCGAGCAGCGCGGAGTCTGAGGTCGCCAGGATCTGCACGGCCAGGAGGCCCGCGTTTACGCCACCTCCAATCGCGACTGTCGCGACCGGCACGCCGCGCGGCATCTGTACGATCGACAGGAGCGAATCCATTCCGTTCAGCGCCGTCGTGGTCACAGGCACGCCGATCACGGGTAAGGGCGTGTTGGCCGCCAACATGCCTGGTAGATGCGCGGCGCCACCCGCGCCTGCGATCAATACCTTGAGGCCCCGCGTGTGCGCCTCGCGCGCGTATCCCGCCATAGCCTCCGGGGTGCGATGGGCCGAGAGCACTCTCAGCTCATGTGGCACACAGAAGCGCTGTAACACCTCGGCCGCTGGTTTGAGCGTAGGCAGGTCGGAGGCGCTGCCCATGGCGATGCCGACCAGCGGCGCGTCGCTCACAGGTGAATGCACTCTGCCGCTTGTTGCGCACGCCCTGTAGCTTCCGCCCGGTCGCGGCCGAGCGCCGTCACGTGGCCGAGCTTCCGGCCCGCTCGATTTTCGGTTTTCCCGTACAGGTGCACGAACGCCTCAGGCACTCGTAGCGCGGCATCGAGATCCTCCTCGCTCAGAGCCGCGGCGCCGCTGCCAAGCAGATTGACCATGCACGCCGCGGGCGAGCGCATGGCTGTTGAGCCGAGCGGCAGCCCGAGCACCGCGCGGACGTGATTGGCGAACTGCGACGTCATACACGCCTCGATCGAGTAGTGCGCCGAGTTGTGCGGCCGCGGCGCGAGCTCGTTGATGCACACGTCGTCGCCAGCCAGCAGAAACATCTCCACACCGAAGGCGCCCACGCCGTCCACCGCCTCGACCGCCGCCCGCGCGACCGCCGCCGCTTTGTCGGCAAGTCGTTGTGGGACGGCGGCGGGCGCGACCACTGTGCGACAAATGTGCAGCTCTGGATCCTGACGCGTGTCGACCACCGGATACTCCGCGACTGTGCCGTCCAGACCACGCACGACCAGGCCTGCGAGCTCACGCTCGAACGGCACGTACGCCTCGGCGAACAGCAAGCGGTCCGGCCACCCGAGGCGCTCGCACGCATGCTGCGCCTCGGCGGCGGTGTGGACCAGCACGTTGCCGCGTCCGTCATATCCGTCCCGTCGCGCCTTCAGCATCAACGGCCAGCCGAGCGTATCGGCGGCAGGCGCGATATCCGACGGCTGGCCGATGCTGACGAACCGCGGCACCGGCAGCTCGGCTTTCAACAGCGCCCGCTTCTGGAAGAGTTTGTCCTGGACCGTGCGGACGGTCGCGGGCTTTGGCAGGACTCGGCAGCCGCGAGCCTCGAGCTGGTCGAGTACGTCGGCGTCGACGAACTCGTTCTCGAGGGTCACCAGCGATGCTCGGGCCGCAACCTGGTCGAGCGCACGCGGATCGTCCCAGGTCCCGTCGAAGACGACGCTGTGCGCCGTCATCCGCGCGGCTGGGGAGTCTGGAAAACGTTCGCCGATGAGGACGTCGAGGCCGAGTTGACTCGCCGCCTCGAGAGTCATGCGCCCGAGCTGGCCACCGCCGAGAATGCCCAGGGGCCGCATCGCGTCGATGCTAACTCACATCACCAGGACGGGGCGGCGGCCGATTGCCCGAAATTCCGACCAATTTGGTATGATTTCGACGTGCTCAAAGTTGAATCGTCCAGGGCCACGCCGCTCAACGTTGAGCGCATCCGTGCCGACTTCCCGATCCTCACGCGCGAGATCAACGGCCACCCTCTCGTTTACCTCGACAACGCCGCCAGCACGCAGAAGCCGCGTCAGGTCATCGATGCCCTGGTCGATTTCTATACGCGCATCAATGCCAACGTGCATCGCGGTGTCCACACCCTGAGCGTCGAAGCCACCGACGCCTACGAGGCCTCCCGTGAGCGCATCGGTCGTTTCATTGGCACCGATGATCCCGACGAGATCGTGTTCGTGCGGAACGCAACCGAAGGCCTGAACCTGGTCGCGGTGTGTTGGGGTCGCGAAAACCTGAAGCCCGGCGACGAACTGCTGGCCAGCACCCTCGAGCATCACTCGAACCTTGTGCCCTGGCAACGCGTCGCCCAG
>JAFAPL010000428.1 GCA_019247135.1 Chloroflexota bacterium
CGCGGTTCCGCTCATGGTGGGTGGATCGCTGCAGCACTACCTTGCCCTGGACGTGCATTTACGTCCACTGCTGGTGGAGTTGGGCGCGACGTGTGCCACGCCGGGGCTGTACGTGGTCGAGACCGAACTGGAGCAACTCGACCAGCAGGTCGTGGCCTACGTAGATCAAGTGGCAGTCAATCGACTTTGAGACGGTAGCCGACGCCAGGCTCCGTCAGGATCAATTGTGGGTGCGACGGATCCTCCTCCAGCTTCTTGCGCAGGCTGGCGATGAACACGCGCAGGCTGCCGACCGCGTCCTCGTAACCGCTTCCGAGAACCGATCGCAGCAACTGGCCGTGTGTCACCACGCGGCCGGCGTTCTGCACTAGATAGCGCAGCAAGCCATACTCCGTCGGAGTCAGGTGGACCTCGTGTCCGCCGCGGCGGACGAGCCGACGTGACAGGTCGATCTCGACGTTGCCGTGCTGCCGGACGACGCTCGCTGGTTCCGACCCGAGCTCGGCGTGCCGCAACGCGACGCGCATCCGCGCCAGCAGCTCCGGCACGCTGAATGGCTTCGTGCCGTAGTCGTCGGCACCGGCGTCCAGGGCGGCCACTTTGGCCTGGTCGTCGTCACGAACGGAGAGCACGACGATCGGCAGCCGCGTCCATTCACGCATGCGCTGCGTCACTTCGACGCCACTGATGTCGGGCAGCGACAGGTCGAGGATCACGAGCGCCGGCGGTCGAACAGCAGCGCTATCCAACGCTGTTTCGCCGGTTTCGGCCTCCTCGACGTCATATCCGTTGGCTCTGAGCGTCACGCGTAAGGAGCGCCGGATTTGCGGCTCGTCGTCCACCACCAGGACCCTGGTACCGCTCATAACGGCAGTGTCAGGCGGAAACACGCGCCCGCTGGCGCCGCGCACAGTTCGAGATGACCGCCGTGCGCCTCGGCCAGGCCACGTGCAATTGAAAGCCCCAGACCCGAGCCCGAGGAGCCGCCACGACGTTCGAACGGCCGAAAGATCCGCTCCCGGTCGGCTGGAGGAATGCCAGGCCCGGTGTCGGCGACCTCCAGCGAGGCGGCGTCCGCATCTGCCGACAAACGGATTTCCAGGGAAGTTCCGGGTGGTGTGTGGCGAACAGCGTTCTCGAGCAAGTTTGTCACAATCTGGTCCACCTGAGCGTAATCGCAGCGGACCAGAGGCATATTCGGCTGGATCGCGACCTTCACGTCGTGGTGCGCGGCTCGCAGTGCCGGACCAAGTCGAGCCAGGACCGCATCGACCAGTTCGACCAGATCCTGAGGCTGCTTGTGCGGCACGAGTGCGCCGGCTTCGAGCTGGGACGCCTCCAGCAGATTGGCGACCAGCCGGTCGAGTCGATCGGCTTCTTCGTCGATGGCGGCCAGGAGCTCGGCACGATCCGCCTCGCTGTACGTCACTTCGGACTGGCGCAGACCCGAGACGTTGGCCTTGATCGACGCCAACGGTGTACGCAGGTCGTGCGACACCGCGTGCAATAACGCGGTTTTGAGCTCGTCGGAGCGACGGGCGACGATCGCCTCGCGCTGGCGTTCTCCTGCCTGGCGCGCCGCCTCGGCAAGTTGGGCCATGACGAGCGCCGTAAACACGAGCAGCACGAGCCCGATCATCTGGTCGGGCGGATCGACGGTCAGTGCGCCAACCGGTTCGACAAAGAAGTAGTCATGTGCGAGCGCAGCGAGGGTCGCCCCGACCAGGGCTGGCCCACGCCCCCAGCGCGTCGCGGCAATCGTGATCGGAACGAGGTAGAGGAGGACCGCCGTGGGCACGTCGGAGCGGGTGCGCAGCAGCGCGATGACAGCGACGCTCACCGCCACGCCGACGATGACCAGGAGATAGCCGCGAAGTCGCGAGGGGTTCGTAGCAGGGGGATGCTAATGCGCGCCACGCAATGCTGCCGACGTACAACAGTGGGCAACAGTGTGAATGGACGCGTATTGGCGGCGGTTCAGGTCGCACCCGAGACGACCGAGCTGCGCGACTTTCCATTACCAGAGATAACTGAGGACGCCGCGCTGCTGAAAGTCGAAGCGGCAGGCGTATGCGGCAGTGACGTCGGCGCATACCAACGCCTGCCGAGCGGACCGCGGATCCTCGGTCACGAGAACGTCGGCTTTCTGAGCCAGGTGGGCGCGGCGTTCGCGCGACGGTGGGGCGTCAAGGAGGGTGATCGCGTCGCGATCGAAGAGTATCTGCCGTGCGGTCATTGCGAGCTGTGTTTGCGCGGCGAGTTTCGCCATTGTCTGGCGACCGACGTGCATTCGAACCCGGACGCGTTGCGCTATGGCAGCACGCCGGTGACGCAGCCGCCGGCCTTGTGGGGCGGCTATAGCCAGTACCTGTACTTGCCGCCGACGACGGTCCTGCACAGGATGCCAACGCATGTACCGGCCGAGCAGGCCGCGCTCGCGTTACCGCTGGGCAATGGCGTGCAGTGGGCACTGACCGAGGCACACGCCGGACCCGGCGGCAGCCTTGTCGTGCTCGGGCCCGGCCAGCAAGGCCTCGGCTGCGTGCTCGCGGCGAAGTGGGCGGGGGCTGATCGCATCATCCTCGTCGGACTGCAGCGCGATTCGCGTCGGCTGTCCGTCGGGCGCGAGTTTGGCGCGGACGAGATCATCGTGGCCGATCAGCAGGACGTCCTCGAGCGGGTGCGCGAGCTCACGTACGGCAAGGGCGTCGACGCGGTGATCGACACAACCTCGGCGAGTGCGTCAGAGATGGTTCCGCTCGGGATCGAGCTGCTCAAACGCAAGGAAGGCCGCATGGTCGTGCAGAGCATCGGCGGAACGATTAAAGACTTTCCGATCGAGCGATTTGCCCGAAAGTATGTGACGCTCAAGGCGGCGCGCGGGCACAGCTACGCGGCCGTCGAGATGGCCATTCGGCGTATCGCCTCTGGGAAGGATCGCCTGGACCTGATGTGCACACATCATTTCGGGCTCGATGGGGTCGATCGGGCGATCAGATCCGTTGGCGGCACAGGCGAGCCCGACGCGATACACGTCACGGTGGCGCCCTCAGGAGTGAATTAGTGCGGCGGCAACGCGAACGCGTAGACTGCTCAGGGAGGCCTGATGCTGAGCCGACAGGACAACGAACTGATCACCCGCGTCGGACCGGGGACGCCCATGGGCAACGTCATGCGCCGCTACTGGATGCCCGCCGCACTGGCATCCGAGCTCCCCGAAGGCGACTGCCCGCCAATTCGCGTGCGTTTGCTGGGTGAGAACCTCGTCGCCTTCCGCGATACGAATGGGCAACCGGGCCTGATCCAGGAGAACTGTCCGCACCGCGGCGCCTCCCTGTACTTCGGCCGCAACGAGGAGTGCGGGATCCGGTGTGTCTATCACGGCTGGAAGTTCGACACCACCGGCCAGTGCGTGGACATGCCCAACGAGCCCGCCGAGTCCGACTTCAAGACGAAAGTCAAGGCTCTCACGTATCCGTGCGTCGAGAAGGGGGGCGTGATCTGGGCGTACATGGGACCGGAGGAGAAACAGCCACCGGAGCCGAACCTCGAGTGGATGCGTGCGCCAGCGGGTCATTCGTGGGTGTCGAAGACGTATGAGGAATGCAACTACCTGCAGGCGATGGAAGGTGGCCTCGACACCTCACACTCCTCATTCCTGCATCGCTACTTCGACGCCTCGAGTATGGCCAACCCGCGCGTGCGCTCCACGGCTCCACGATTGGAAGTGCTGAACACCGCGTACGGCTACATGTACGCGAGCATTCGACCTCTGCCCGAGGAGCAGAAGAATTTCGTGCGCATTTACCACTATGTGATGCCGTTCTACCAGCTGCGCGCTGGTGGACTGGCAACCGGAGTGGGTGATATCGACGGCCACATGTGGGTGCCGATCGACGATGTGACGTGCTGGACGTACAACTTCCATTGCAACAAGGCGCATCCGCTTTCGGCCGAAGAGTTCGATGGCATCGAGAAACGTTTTGGTCGCGCACGCGAGGACTACATTCCGGGCACCTTCAAGTTGAAGGCCAATAAGAGCAACGAATACTTTCTCGACCGCGACAAGCAGCGAACCTTCAATTACACGGGAATTGAAGGCGTCAATACGCAGGACTTCGCGGTGCAGGAAAGCATGGGGCCGATCTACGACCGCACACAGGAGCGCCTTGGAAGCGCGGATACGGCGATCATTCAGATGCGACGGCTGCTGCTGCAGGCGGCGCGGGACCTGGAGAATGGTCTGGATCCGCTGGGTACGCACGGCGAGGGATCGGATGTCCGCCCAGCCCAGATGATGCTGCCGCAGGATGCGAAATGGAGCGAGACGCAGCTCATGGAGGAGCTGGTCGCGAAGTTCTAAACGCGTAGTCCTCGCAGCACCCTGTTGAAAGAACTGGCTCAATACAGCGCGAGCCCGCGCAGAGACAATCAGAAAATCTCGGCAGACTGCTTTCGCTAGCGCGTGTTAGTTCGGTTTCTCTAGCGGGCTGCCGCTTCATCAGCCCGAGGCGCTCAACTTGAAAAGTTGACACAACTGGCTCGAGATAGCGCCAGCCCGCAAGCATCACGTATCAGAAGACTCTGGCGGAGAGCTGTCGCTGGCGCGTGCTATTCGTTTCTGTAGCTGGCTGCCGCTGCATCAGCCCGAGACGCTCAACTTGGAAAGTTGAAACAACTGGCTCAATACAGCGCCAGCCCGCGCAGAAAGAATCAGAAAATTCGGCAGACTGCCGTCGCTGACGCGTGCTAGTTCGGTTTCTCTAGCGGGCTGCCGCTGCATCGGCCCGAGACGCTCAACTTGAAAAGTTGACACAACTGGCTCGAGATAGCGCCAGCCCGCACGAATCACGTATCAGAAGACTCTGGCGGAGACCTGTCGCTGGCGCGTGCTATTCGTTTCTCTAGCTGGCTGCCGCTGCATCAGCCCGAGACGCTCAACTTGGAAAGTTGAAACAACTGGCTCAATACAGCGCCAGCCCGCGCAGAAACAATCAGAAAATCTCGGCAGACTGCTTTCGCTGGCGCGTGCTATTCGTCTATCTAGCTGGCTGCCGCTGCATCAGCCCGCGGCGCTCAACTTGAAAAGTTGACACAACTGGCTGGACGTAGCGGCAGCCCGCACGCATCACGTATCAGAAGACTGTGGCAGAGAGCTATCGCTGGCGCGTGCTATTCGTCTATCTAGCTGGCTGCCGCCGCATCAGGCCGAGGCGGACTTGAGCAGCGCGCGCCGCGCGGCGGCTACGCTGGTCGGCATGAAGATCACGCGCGTCGAGACGATCCCCGTCGACAGGTATCTGTTCGTACAGATCCATACAGACGACGGGATCGTCGGCCTTGGCGAAGCCGGTACCTGGGGCTTCCTGGAGGCCGCCGAGCAGGTCGTCAAGAAGTTCGCCCTGTACCTCGTCGGCCAGGACCCCCTGCGTATCGAGCATCACTGGCAGTACCTCTATCGCTCGACGCACTTCCGCGGCGCGGCGATCATGGGCGCGCTGAGCGCGATCGACATCGCCCTGTGGGACGTCGCTGGCAAGCACTTCGGAGTCCCGGTCTACGCATTGCTGGGCGGCAAGACGCGCCACAAGGCGCGCGTCTATTATCACGTGCTCGCCGAAACTGTCCCCGAGCTCGTCGACGGCTGCAAGGCCGCGAAGGCGCGCGGTTTTACCGCCGTCGGGCATCTGTCACCGTTTGCCGACGAGCCGCGCAGCACCCCGTATTTCAAAACGCACGCGTCGAAAATCCACGAGGCCGTCGACGCCGTGCGGCAGTTCCGCGAAGCTGTCGGCGACGACGTGGACCTGTGCATCGAAATCCACCGCCGACTCACTCCAGCGGAGGCGATCGTGCTCGCACGCGGCATCGAGCCCTTCCACCCGCTGTTCTATGAAGACCCCATTCTGCCGGACAACTTCGACGCCATGGGCCTCGTTGCCGAAAACATCCATATCCCGATCGCGACCGGCGAACGCCTGCACACCATCTTCGAATTCGAGATGTTGTTGCGGCGCGGCGCCGTCCAGTTCGTGCGTCCGGATGTTTGCATGTGTGGCGGTATCACCGGTGCCAAGAAAGTCGCGGCGCTCGCCGAGGCAAATTACGTTGGCGTGGTGCCGCACAATCCACTCGGACCCGTTAGCACGGCGGCGTGCGTTCAACTAGCGGCATGCATTCCGAATTTCACGATTCAGGAATATCCGACCGGCGAGGATCAACCGCCGAAGTCAGAGATCGTGCGGACGGCGCTCGCATATGACGGGCACGGCTCACTGGTCGTGCCGGACGCACCGGGCATTGGCGTCGAGCTGCAACCGGATGCGGCTGAGCGACATCCATACAAGCTGCGCTGGCTGGGCACGCGCCTGTACGACGACGGGTCGGTGATGGACCAGTAGCCCCAGCGCTGGCGGGGCGCCTCAGAAGGTGAAGACGCCCTTGCCCATCTGCCGCGAGTCAAACTTCCTGAAGGCTTCCTCGGCTTGATCCAGCGTGAAGCTGTCCGTGAACACGTGCCCGAGTGGCAGGCGTCGGTCGACCGCGAACTCCGCGCACTCCGCCAGCAAGACCGTGCTGAACGTCCACGACCCGTACATCGTGAGCTGTTTGTGGATGACGTCTGGCGTCATCTCGAAGGTGGCGGTGCCTTGTTCGCCCACGAAGCATGCCCGACCCCACGCGCGCGCGGCTTTCGCACAGTTGGCGCGCGCCTCCGAATTGCCCGTGCAGTCGAGCGTGGCATCGGCGCCCTCACCATGCGTGAGGTCGCGGATGCGCTCGACCGGTGGCTCGGCAGTCGGGTCGATCGCGACCTGTGCGCCAAGTTCGCACGCGAGCCGGCGCCGCTCTGCCTCGGGGTCGATCGCAATCACGGGCGCGCCCATCGCCGTGCCAAGCTGCGTGGCAGCCAGTCCGACCGGGCCCTGACCGAAGACTGCCAGCGTGTCACGGCCCGACACCCCGAGGCGCTTCAGTGCCGAGTAGGCCGTGCCAGTCCCACACGAGATCGCCGCGCCTTCCGCGAAGGACAACTCGTCGGGGAGGGGCACCATGGCACTGGCGGGTGCGAGCAGGTACGGTGCATTGCCTCCATGGGCGTTGAAGCCCATGACCTCAGCACCGTGGAGGCACATCTGGGTGTAGCCGACGCGGCAGTGCTTGCACTTGCCACAGCCGCGGTAATGGTGGACCATCACGCGCTGACCAATCGGCGCTTGCTGGTCGGTCACGCCGGCGCCGCGTTCGGCGATGACGCCGCAGGGCTCGTGTCCGCAGACGACATCTGGCCGACCTGCTCGATACGGTCGCAAGTCGCTGCCGCACATGCCGGAGGCTTTGATGGCGACGACGACATCGCCTGGCCCAGGCACGGGATCAGGAAAGTCGCGCAGAGCGGTGGTGCGATTCCCGAGAAAAACGAGGCCCTTCATAACTTCAGGCTACCGCCCGAGGGGTGCAAGGGGGCTTCGCCCCCTTGAAAATCCCTACGATTCGAGTGCCGCAAGGACGCGCTCGGCGGTGAGCGGCATGGATGTGACTCTCGCGCCCGAGGCCGCGGCTACGGCATTCGCGACAGCGGGCGCCACGCTGGTATTGGTGAGCTCGCCGGCGGCTTTGGCGCCCAGCGGCCCGGGCCCGGTTGGATCAGACAGAAGCACCGTGCGGAACGGCGGAGTGTCCTTCGCGCACGGCAGCTTGTAGTCGCCCAGCGTAAGGGTGGTCACCTGGCCATCACGAACGACGAGCTCCTCCATGAGAGCCGCGCCGACGCCGAACATCAGCCCACCTTCGAGCTGACCCTGATGCGCGAGCGGATTGATGATCGTGCCGACATCCGCCGCGAGCAGAACTTCGTTGATCGTCACCGCGCCCGTTTCCCTGTCGACCGATGCGTCGACCACATAGCCGGCGAACTCGAACTCGCCGGGTTCACCAGGTTTGTGGTTGCCGTTGTACTCACCGTTGATCTCCACCGCAGGACCCGCGGCAATCCGCGATGCGACGACATCGAAGGCTTCGGAAGCATCGCCCGCGAGGAACCTGTCACCCTGGAGGCGGACCTGGCCAGCGGGCCAGCCCATGGTTTCGGCTGCGAGCTCCTCCAGGCGTGCTTTGAACTCCGTCGCACCCGTCTGGACGGCGCGCCCGAGGACGTGAGTGACGCGCTGGCCGCCAACTCCGGGGTCGGGCGCGGGCCCAGACGTATCCGAGTGCACGATATCGATGTGGCGCGCATCGATGGACAGAACGGCTGAAGCAACGCGGCGCAGTACGGTGTACGCGCCGCCTCCCTGGTCAGCCACGCCAGTGATCACGGCAACCCGACCGTCCGGCTGCAGGCGCACAAGCACCGAGGTCGCGCCGGCTCCGATATGCCGGACCCCGAGCGCGACACCGCGACCACGGCCCGGCGGGAGCGGCTCGTCCCAACGGGATTCGCGCTCGAGTGCACCCAGGACTTCGACGGCACGCGCACGATGCACCAGTTCGCCATTCACGGCTGCCTCGCCGTCGCGCAACGCGTTCCGTCGGCGGAGCTCGATGGCGTCGATCCCAAGCTCGCGCGCGATCATGTCGACGTGCGACTCGCCGGCGAACATGGACTGCGGATCACCGGGTGCGCGCATGGATCCGCCCGGGATGCTATTGGTGTAGACCGCCTTCACCTCCAGCTTTGTCACAGGCACGTGGTAGCCCGAGAGCGTCGTATGCGCAGGCACCACGAGGGTAGGCCCGACCTTCCCAGCCGCGTAGGCGCCGCCATCGATGATTGCCTCCGACTGATGCGCCAGGAAGCGACCGTCCTTGCTGACGGCGGTCTTCAACTTCAGGACGGCGGAATGACGCGCGTTGCTCGCCTGGAGCTCGTCTACGTACGTCATCACCGCCTTGACGGGACGGCCGGTGGCGCGCGCCATCAGATAACACGCGTATTCGTCGATCGAGAGACCCTTGCCGCCGAAATCCCCGCCGATGAAGGTGGCCTCCACCACGATCTGGGACTCGGGCAGGTCGAGCGCCACCGCCATCTGCTGCCGCAAGGCGGCCGGCGATTTGTTGGTATTGATGACTCGAACACGGTCCTGCTCGTCGATCCAGACGACGCACGCGCGCGGCTCGATGAAGCCCTGGAATTCGCGAGCAGTCGTGAAGGTGTGCTCGAACACGTGATCGGCTTTCGCAAAGACGTCCTCAATGGCCTCGCCCGTCTCACTCTTCTGGCTCATCGCGTAGCCGTGAATGTTCGGATGGGGCGTGCTCGGACGCTTTGCTCCCAGGAACTTGTACGCGTCGATATCCGGATGCAGCACGGGCGCATCAGGTTTCAACGCATGGTCGATCGTCGCCACGACGGGAAGGTCTTCGTATTCCACATCCACGAGTGTCGCGGCTTGCTCGGCCGCCTCGCGCGTGTCCGCCGCCACGGCGGCGAGGCGATCGCCCACCATCAGCACACGCTCGCGAGCAAGCACCGGCCAGTCGAGCATTCGACGCCCCAGGCGAACGTCGCCGATGTCGGCCCCCGTCAACACCGCCCGGACGCCCGGAACAGCGCGCGCGGCGGACGTGTCGATCCGCACGATGCGCGCATGCGGACGCGGACTCCGCGTGTACGCGAGGTGGAGCATACCGGGCATCTGGACGTCCGCGGTGTATCGAGCGGAGCCGGTCACCTTGAGCGGACCTTCGACCCGGTACTCGGGCTGCTCCAACGCCAGTGCTTGCTGTGGTTCGAGCGTAGCGGTCATGCCATGGCTCCGTTATCGCGAAGGCGTTTGAGGGCGCGCTCGGTCCAGACGCGCGCCATGCGGCGCTTGTAGTCGGCGGACCCGCGAGCGTCGTCGGGTGGATCGACCAGATCGAGCACCAGCGCTGCCGCGTCGGCGATGCGCGAATCAGTAAGCGTTTCGCCGCGCAGGGCGTCTTCGACGGGTCGCGCGTGGATGGGTGTGCCGCCGACGCTCCCGAGCGCGACTCGGACGTCTTCGCACTTCCCATCCCCGTTGGTGCGCAGCGTGGCGGCCACGGAAACGGTCGCGTAATCGTCCTGCGTTCGCGGCAGGAATTTCTCGTACCTGGCTCGGGTGCCCGGCGGGAGAGGCGGTACGCAAATCTCCATGAGAACTTCACCAGGCTGCATCACGCTGGTCAGGTAACCGAGGAAGAACTCGTCGAGCGGGACGCTGCGTTCGCCATTTTTGCTCCGCAACACGGCTTCGGCGCCGAGCGCGATGAGCATCGGCGGCGGATCTTGCGCCGGATCGGCGTGGGCGATGTTGCCTCCGACAGTGCCCTGATTGCGAATGCGCACCGTGGCAACGTCAGCAAATGTCTTCCGCAGTGCGCCGCAGTGTGCGCGAACGGCCTCTGACGTTTCGGCTTGTCGATGCGTCGCCATCGTCCCGATGCGGAGTCCGCCGTCTGGCGTGCGCTCGATGCCATCCAGGCCAGGCACTTTGCGGAGTGCGACCACGCGCTTCGGCTCCACGAGCCCGAGCTGCATCAACAGCATCAGTGACGTGCCACCCGCGATGAGGTGGGTATCGTCGGGTTCCTGTTCCAGAAGCGACAGGACTTCGTCCAGTGTGTCGGGCTGGTGCAATTCGAAAGGTTGCATGATTTACGAGATGCCTACGGGCTCGCGACGCACGGGCGTGTTGCCCATTTCCGCCGCCGCCAGGATGCTTTCGACGATTTTGTAGTAGCCGGTGCACCGACACAGGTTGCCCATCATCCACTCTTTCACTTGCTCCTCGTTTGGATGAGGATTTTCCTGGAGCAACGCGGTGGCGGTGACGATCTGACCTGGCGTGCAGATGCCGCATTGAAATCCGCCGTGACGAATGAAGGCGTCCTGGAGTGGCGTGAGGTGTTCGTCGTCCGGGGCCAGGCCTTCGATGGTGGTGACCCGTGTCCCATCGACGAAGACCGCGGGCATGAGACAGGCACTCATGACGTTGCCGTCGACGAGCACGCTGCAGGCGCCGCAGACGCCAACGCTACAGCCTTCCTTTGTTCCGGTCAGGCCGAGGTCGTCGCGGAGCAGATCGATCAGGCGGCGATGCGCGGGAACGCTGAGCTCGCGGCGCGACCCGTTGAGCTCGAACGCGACGGGGAGCATGTTTGTGCGCGGTGGGGATGATTGCATCGGCACGGCTATCGTAGCCCCACGGCCACGCGTGCGCGGCTACTTCGCCGCCGCGATTGCGTCCATGTACTCCTTGCGGATCTGCTCGCCCGCCGCGTTCGCCCAGTCTTTGGTGAGCTGGTCGTACGCGCTCATCGGCGAATGCCCGAGCAAGATTTCGCGCACACCGTCCTGCCAC
>JAFAPL010000679.1 GCA_019247135.1 Chloroflexota bacterium
CTGGCAGCCAGAACGGAAGGCCTGATGCTGGACCCCATCTACACGGGCAAAGCCATGGCGGGGCTGATTGATCATGCTCGCCACGGCTTGCTCGACAAACAGAGCACGGTGGTGTTCATTCATACCGGCGGACTCCCGGCGATGTTCGCATTCAATCGCGAAATTCTCGCCAGCCTGCAGGACTAGGCCGATTTTTAAGCGCCCACGCTCCGCTTTGCTACGCGGGGTGCAGGCATGGCCCCCTTGAACCCTCAGAGAGATACTCGCAGCATCTGCGAATACCGCGGTTTTGCACGTTCATTGTGGTGCCGTGATGATGCTCACCACATGCGGAAACCCGAAAACGCTTGCCGCGCCGCGCACGTTCGTACGTGAATGCTGGCCCCTCATACTGCCGCTTGCATTCGGCGCGATTGGATTCACACCAATCGCCGCGCTTGCACTGACCATGTTCGGGCTGTGGTCGCTGCCCGTCGGCGCAATGATTCTCATCGTGCCCGGCGTGATCGTCGCGGTCGCGCTGGGACTCGCGTTTCCGCGATACGGCCGCTTCGCGCTGGAAGGTCATGCAGCGGGCCTCGTCGCCGTGCTCGTGTACGATGCGATTCGCTGGACCTTCGTCAGCCTGGGCTTGTGGGATGATTTCATTCCCAACATCGGCGGTTTGCTGAACGGCACGGGCCAACCGGACTGGTTGCTCGGCTACGGTTTCCGTTGGCTTGGCGATGGCGGTGGCATGGGCCTGGCCTTCGTCGTTGCCGCGCGCGTGCTCGCTCCATCCGTATCCAGACGCTCGGCGCTGCTGGTCGGAGTCGCATACGGCCTCGGAATCTGGCTGTGCCTGATCGTGACGCTCGTCGCGGCGCCTCTCGGGCAGACGGTGCTGTTCCCGCTTACTCCGCTGACGCTGGTGGAGACCTGCATCGGGCACATCGCGTACGGTGCGGTGCTCGGTGATGTGCTCGCACGCACTCGGGTTTCCCGGAACCCTGTCTGGGCGACCGCCCGCTGAACTGGCTCAACGGGGGCCCGACGGGTTACCACTTGAGTGCGCAATGGCTACGTCGATCGCATTCAGGATCTCGCGGGCTGGCGCGCCGGGCTGGCTCTCGGCGCCGTACCGTCTGCTCATCCGCACCAGTCTTTTCCTTGCCCTGGCTGCCGGCTTCTCCATCGGTCTGTACCTGGTCGTCGGCTTTGCTCTTGGTGTGCCGATGGCTGCCAGCACACCCGCGCTCATACAGGTCCACGGTCAGGTGCAAGCGCTCGGCTTCGTGGCCCTGTTCATCATGGCCGTGGGCGTCCAGCTTTTCCCACGCTTTCACTCCAACAGGCTCGAGCAGCCGGCCCAGGTCTCGCTAGGGGGCCTGCTGCTTGCGCTCGGGATCGTTTTGCGTCTCGTCGGTCAGCCGCTGCTCCCGCCGGCGCCACTCCGACCAGCCATCGTCGTCGGCAGCGGTGTGCTGGAGCTCGTGGGCGTGCTGCTGGCAGTACAGGCGTTCGCGAAGGTCGTTCGCGGCGGGGTCCAGCCGGCGCCCGGCGGGTGGCGCGCGCTGTTGCCCGCAACGATGGCCACTAGCCTGTTGCTGGCTCTGCTGCTGAACCTCTACGCCTGTCTGCAGCTGGCTGACGGTCCACTGGTCGTTCCATTTGCCCAGGATGAAGCCCTGACGCACCTCCAGTTGTGGGGCTTCGCGTCGAGCATGGTGCTGGCAGTTTCGGGCCGTATCTATCCGAGATTCCTGCTGCTGCGCCCGACGCGCGACGGTCTGCTGAAGATCGCGCTGTCGATGTGGGCGGTTGGCAGCCTGGGCCTTCCGATCGTGTGGCTGACCGCTGCTGAAGTGCCGCTTCTGCGCGCCGTGGCAGCGCTCGTGCAATTGCTCGGGGCTGCGCTGTTTGTGGTCGGCCTTCGACTGTACGAGCCACCTGTCCGCCAGAGCGGGATGCCGCACGTCACCACTCCCACGCGACGCTGGGCGCGAGCGGCATATGCGCTGCTCCTCGCGGCCTGCGCGGCTGATTTTGGGGCCGCACTCGCCGAGGCATCTGGAGTTCCAATATCGGTCACCCAGCTCTCGGCGGCGCGACATCTCCTGGCGCAGGGTTTCCTGATGACGGTGATCATTTATATGGCAGCCAGAATTCTGCCTGGCTATTCCGGTTACATGATGCACAAACCGCGACTGCTCGCGGGACTCGTGTGGACGGTGCTCGTCGGAGCTGTTTTGCGCGGAGGCGCCGAACTCACAGGTGGTTACGCTCCAGGTTGGGGCGGGGTGGTCGCGCTCGGCGGGACGCTCGGGGTAGCGGCATTCGTCGTGTTCGCGGTCGGGCTCTGGCGCACGACGAGCCAGGCACCTGGTAGCTGACGCATTCGCACTGCTCGCGACGGCAAGTACAGGTGCCGCCATTGATCCGCCCGGGGTGCGATGCTACGCTGACCCAAAGGCAGTGTTTGGATGCGAGTGTTGCTTTTCAGGTTAGCGGTAGCAGCCGGCCTCTTTCTGGCAGGTTGCAACACGAGCGCAAGCACCGGAGGAGCCCCGGCTGGTGGGTCCACACCGGCAGCCAACGGTCAGCCTGCCGCGGGCGGTGCCGTCCAGTTCATTTCAACGCAGTACAACACCGTCGACGAAACAACCAAGATGAACGACTCCATCTTGAAGGGTGCGCCGGTCCAGGTGCAGTTTCAGCCCTCCGAGCTTGGGCCCTTCAACGACCGTGTCACGGCTGAGCAAAAATCCGGCAAAAGCACGGTTGGGGTGATTGGTGGACAGCACGGCGATTTCGCTCCATTCGTCGCCGCCGGCTATATGGACGACGTCACCGACCTGGTCCAGCGTCTCTCGGACAGAGACTTCCCGCCAAAATTCCTCGACTTGAGCAAATTCGGAACGGGCAAGAACTACTACGTTCCGTGGGCCCAGGCAACCTACGTCCTGGCTGTCAACAAGAAAGCCATGCAGTACCTACCTCAGGGCGCGGACGTGAATGCGCTCACGTACGACCAGCTCAAGGCCTGGGGAGCGAACATCGCTGCAGGCACCGGACAGCGCAAGGTTGGCTTCCCTGACGGTCCGAAGGGCTTGTTTGCGCGGTTCTTCGAGGGCTACCTGTACCCGTCGTACACCGGCTCCGCCGGTGTGGTCGGCTTCAAGAGCGCCGACGCGGTTGCGATGTGGACCAGCTTCAGAGATCTGTGGAAGACAGCGGTCAACCCGCAATCGACGACCTACGACTTCATGCAGGAGCCACTGCTCAGCGACGAAGTCTGGATCGCTTGGGACCATACCGCGCGTCTCATCGACGCCGCGACACAGCAGCCCGACAACATCGTCCTCGTGCCCGCTCCGGCCGGCCCAAAGGGGCGCGGCTTCATGCCAGTTATCACCGGTCTCGGCATTCCCAAGGGCGCACCCGATCGCGCCTCCTCGGAAAAGCTGATCGACTACTTGACGCAGCCGCAACAGCAGATTGCAACTCTAACGCAACTCGCCTTTTTCCCGGCGACCGGAGCACAAGTTCCCAGCGAGCTCCCGCCCGGAGTGAAGCTCGAGGCGGACGCGGTGGCCAAGCAGTCGTCTGCGCCAGACGCGGTCCCCGCGCTGCTGCCGGTGGGGCTCGGCGCGAAGAGCAACGAATTCAACAATGTCTTCATCGATACATTCCAGCGAATCGTGATCAACAACGAGGACGTGCAACCTGTCCTGAACGACGAGGCTGGCAAACTTCAGGGGCTGATCAATCAGGCGAACGCCCCGTGCTGGGCGCCCGACCCACCCAGCAACGGACCGTGCACGGTCCAGTAGCCATTCGCTCCGGCGCTGACCAGGCATCCCTGGTCGCGCCAACACCCGCGATCACACGCCAGCCGCGGCGCACGATTGCGCCATACATTCTGTTGGGCCCAACAGTCGTCTTCATGGCGGTCTTTTTTCTCTGGCCGATGCTCCAGGCGGTCGGACTTGCCTTCCTCGACAACACCGGCCAGATAAGCCTCCAGCCGTTGCAGACGATGGTCAGTGACGTCAACTTCTGGCCAGCGATCAGAAACACCTTGTTGCTGACGCTCGTGATCGTGCCCTCGCAGCTCGTGCTGGCGTTGATCATGGCATTGTTGTTGATGTCGGGCCTGCGGTTTTCAGGATTTTTCCTGTACGCCTGGGCCGTCCCGCTTGGCATCTCCGACCTCGCATCAGGCATCGTCTGGTTTGCCATTTTCACCCAGAACGGATACGTCAACTCCGCGCTGCAGGCGATCGGCCTGGGCCAGGTCACGTTCCTCAGTTACGAGACACCGGTAACCCTTTTCTTCATCGCGGTTGTCGCGGAAGCGTGGCGTGCGACCGCGATCGTCATGATCATTCTGGTAGCTGGTCTGCAGGTAATCCCACGTGACTATGCCGAAGCTGCCGAGGTGTTTGGCGCCACCAGTTGGCAGCGACTGCGCTATGTGACGCTACCCTTGCTGCGCCCGAGTCTCCAGGTTGCCCTCATTTTGCGCACGATTCTGGCGTTCCAGGTGTTCGCGGTGGTTATCGCTCTCGCCGGACGGAATCTGCCGGTCCTCGCCGGCCAGGCATACCTGTGGTATGGAGACAATCACAACGTGGGTGTCGCCGCGGGCTATTCGCTGTTGATCATGTTGTTTTCGCTGGTCAATACCGCGATTTACCTGAGAGCACTGCGCGTTCAGGACGAACAGGCGAAGATGGTCTGAACGGGCATGGCGGCGTCGACGGCTGTTGGTGCGGTGCAACACCCTCACAGGCCCAACCGGTGGCCGATGTATATCGTGGCCGGTGCGCTGACGGCGTTCTTCGTCTTGCCGATCTATCTCATCGCGATAGCCGCGATCAGCCCACGTACGGAAATTTCCGCGTTCCCGAAGGCGCTGTACCCGCGCACCATTTCGCTCGATACGCTGCTCTTTTTTCTCAACTTTCAGGGCGTCGTTCCGTCCATGGTCAACAGTGTGGTGGTCGCACTCCTGACACTCGTCATGTCTACGGCGCTGGGTGCCCCGGCCGGCTATGGACTCGCGCGATTCGTCTTTCGGGGACGTGACGCATTCAGAATTCTGGTTCTGATCAGTCGCGCGTTTCCTATTTCTATTCTGGCTGTGCCGCTCGCCGTGACGTTCATCAACTGGAATCTGTACGACACGGTCTTCGCGGTGGCCCTGGTCCACACCACGCTCGCGCTGCCGACCACCGTACTCATCACCAGCAGCATCTTTCTCTCGGTACCGGTGGACCTGGAGGAGGCCGCGTGGACGCTGGGATGCACACCGCTGGGGGCGTTCATGCGCGTTGCGCTGCCACTGGCGTTGCCCGGTATTGCGGCGGCCAGCATCTTCACATTCGTCCTGTCGTGGAACGAAGTGTTTGCGGCCAGCATCCTTACCGTGCAAAGTCATACGCTTCCGGCCCAGGTGCTGGCTTCGCTGAGCGAGTCTCCGCTGCCGTATCGCTTCGCGGGTGGCTTCGTGCTGATCGTGCCCTCGCTCGTTTTCATTTTCATCATTCGCGGTTACCTTCTGAACATGTGGGGCCGGGTCGTCAAGTGAGGCAAGCTTGTGGCTGAGATCGTCATCGACCGCATCACGAAGACGTACACCGGTGGCAAGACACCAGCTGTGGATGACGTGAGCTTGACGATCCACGATCACGAGTTCATGGTCCTGTTGGGGCCATCGGGATGCGGCAAGACGACGTTGCTGCGCATGGTCGCGGGACTGGAATATCCCGAGGCCGGGCGCGTTGTGATCGGCGAACGTGACGTGACTGAGCTGCCGCCGCGCCAGCGCGACATTGCAATGGTCTTCCAGAGCTATGCCGTGTTTCCGCATATGACGGTGTTCGACAACATCGGGTTCGGTTTGAAGATGCACCATCGTGCGCCCAGAGACATCGTCGGCAAAGTCGAAAGAGCCGCGAGTATGTTGCAGCTGGAACCGTATCTTCAGCGCTATCCCGCCCAGCTGAGTGGGGGACAGCGCCAGCGCGTCGCCGTGGCGCGCGCGATCGTCATGGAGCCGGCTGTTTTACTGATGGACGAGCCATTGTCGAACCTCGACGCGCTTTTGCGTTTGCAATTTCGTGCCGAGCTGAAGAAGCTCGTCCAGGAAATCCAGACGACGACGATCTACGTGACGCACGACCAGGTCGAAGCGCTGAGCCTGGGTGACCGCATCGCCGTGATGCGTACAGGCAGAATCCTTCAGGTCGACCGGCCTATGACTGTGTACGACTTTCCTGCAACCGAATTCGTGGGCAGCTTCATCGGCAACCCGCCGATGAATTTTTTGCGCGGTGCCATCCGGGGCGATGACGTTTCGATCGGCGACCAGACGGTTCGCGCGCCCGCGGAAGTGGCCGGCTCGGGCGAAACCGACGTGCTCATCGGTATTCGCGCCGAATATATACAAGCGAATCATGTCAACGGGTCAGTGGCGGACGGTCTCGCCGCCCAGGTGGTAGTTGTCGAACCACTTGGTTCGCACCTTTTGATCACCGCCACGGTCGGAGACCAGCTCCTCAAGGTAGTGACGCGTGCGGATTTCGAGGTGCAACCGGGCCAGTCGTTGTATCTGGTACCGGAGATGGACAAAGTCCGCTGGCTGCGCAGCTCGAACGGAGTCATGATTCGTCCGTGAATGCCGACGAGCTGTGGAATGCAGCGGTTCAGGTCTTGTGCGAAAATGATCTCGGCGACTGGACCAGGTACAGGCGTACTGTCCCAACCCCACCTGGTGGGCCAGTCAGTGAATACCTGGAGCCGTACACCAACGAGCCCCTGGGGTCGACCAACCAGTCCTGGACCGCGTCTGTAGCCGTGGATTGGCTCGCCCTCGATCGTTAGCCGCCGTCCCAGGCGGGCTGCACCTGCATCTGGCATGGGGACTGCCTCAGCGACTTACCCTTTTCCAGCGACGTCAGCGTGATGAGCGTGCCGTTAGGAGTTCGCGATTAGCGCCTGGCCTCGACATCGACGTTCGACGTACAGTTGCGACCGCTACTCACCAGGTGAGCCATCATAAAGTCGGGCGATCGCGTCAGCGCTGACGATCGCATACTCTTCCCCGTTCGCCGCGGTGGTCCAGTCGCCGGCGTCCAATGCGGACCTGGCATTCCGGAGGCCCTTGTCCCGGCGACGTGTCAGCTCGGCTACCACGCGCGAGTCAGGCTGGGTACCAGGCTGATGCGCGGCCCCAGCAAGTCGGTGAGCAGATTCAGACACCCAGGCTGCAGGCATGCGCAACCGTTTCGTGGTCGAGCTCAGTCAACAGTGTCCGCCGATACAATTGCCTCACGCAGCGCCGCCAGGTAGTACGTGCTGTACTCCGAGTCGCTGGTCCAGCGGTGGCGTTCATCCAGCAGTCGCATCAATTCATCATCTCCGCGGCGCCAGCCTTCCACCGTAAGCGCGTCGTTTTCAACCTGCCACAGTTCAACTTCGTACGCGCTCGCGAGTACAGCACGCATGTGGAGAGACAGCAATTTCGACCGAGGCTGTTCCACTAGCGCAGAGCCGGCCTGTTCAAGCGCTCCGGTGGCTGGCCCGCTCGCGTGCCACCAGCGCCACCTGGTACGCGACAAACTGCAACAGCCCCAGGTCGGCCGGCGAGAAGTAGTTTGCAATCGCCGACGACATGGCAAGCACGCCACTCGTGCCATCCGCAATCTCGAGAGGCACGCCTACAGTCGAGCGGACCCCGAGATCACGACGGACGAATGTGCGCCACGTGGTTGGCGACGGTGCCCGGCGTCAGCGCGAGCGGTTCGGCAATCTGGTCGTTGCTGAGCCCTTCGGCAACCAGTTCGGCGATCTCTCGTTCGCGCTGAGTCAGCAAATCGGTTATGTGGACAGGCACGTCCGAGTAGACGTGGTCTGTCGAATCGTAGCGCAGCATTCAGCCCTTCTTTGGGCCGTGTGCGGCGGCTCACACGACCTATCGACAAACGAGCCCTTACGGTGCGCTGATGGCAGCGGGTGAACGATCCCGCGGGTCTGCGTCAAGCCATGCCGAGCGTAGGCGCCAGTGCCAGAAGAGCCCTCTCACCATACACCATCCGAGGCGTACCTGTTGGCCGGCACCGCCACTCG
>JAFAPL010000728.1 GCA_019247135.1 Chloroflexota bacterium
CCAACGGCGACACGCAGTGGATGACGGCCGGCGCTGGCATCCTCCACATCGAGCGCCCGCCGGAGTGGCTGGTCGTCAGCGGCGGCCTGTTCCATGGCCTCCAGTTGTGGGTCAACCTGCCATCAGAAAAGAAGATGTCGCCGCCACGCTACCAGGACATCCGTGCCAACGCGGTCTCGCTGTTGACCTCCCCCGATGGTGGAGCGCTGGTCCGCGTGATCGCGGGTGAAGTCGACGGTCACCCCGGGCCTGGTGTGACGTACTCACCCATCTCTGTCGTACACGCAACGCTGCAGCCCGGCGCGGAAGTGGATATTCCCTGGCGGCGTGACTTCAATGCGCTCGTGTATGTCCTCGGCGGCTCCGGCTACGTCGGAGCGGAGCGCCGCCCATTCCGCGAAGGGCAGTTGGCCGTGCTCGGTCACGGCGACGCGATCCGCGTCGGCGCCGCGCCCGGCCAGGACAGTCGCACACCCGCGCTGGACGTGTACGTGATGGGCGGACTCCCGATTCGCGAGCCCGTGGCGTGGTATGGCCCGTTCGTGATGAACAGCCACGCCGAGTTGGCCACCGCATTCTCCGATTACCGCGCCGGCCGCCTCGGCGTTGTCCCGGCTGACGCCCTCTAGGCGCCCGGGAGTTTGCGCCCGCGCAGGCCGACGATGTCGTTGATGGCGTCGCCGAGCAGGCTCAGGCTGATCACGGTGATGAACAGGGCCAGGCCCGGGAAGGTCATCGTCCACCAGTTATTGAGAAAGTAGGTGCGGGCGCCAGCGATCATGGCGCCCCATTCGGCCGTTGGTTGACGTGAGCCAAGTCCGACGAAGCCGAGCGTCGCGATGAACAGGATCGTATATCCGACGTCCACCGTCGCACGCGCGTTGAGCACTCCCCACGTCTGCGGAAGCACGTGTCGCACGACCAGCTGAACGTCCGTCAGACCGATTGCGCGACCAGCATCCACGAACAATTCGTGTTTGATGCGCAGCACTTCGCCGCGCATCATGCGCGCGTACGTCGGCCACCACACCACAATCGCGGCGATCACCGCGTTCTGCAGGCTGGGTCCGAGCGCCGCCGAAATGGCCATCGCCAGCACCAGTGGCGGAAAGGCGAAAAACAGGTCCGTCAACCGCATCAGGACCTCGTCGACTCGGCCGCCGTGCCATCCGGCCACCGACCCGATCACGACTCCAAGCACCACCGCCGCGACGATGACCGCGAACGCCGCCACGATCGACTCCCGTCCACCGTACAGCACGCGGCTGAGAATGTCGCGACCAACCTCGTCAGTGCCGAACAGATTCGCGGCTGACGGCGGTTTCAATGTTTGACCCATGTTGAGCCGGTTCGGATCGTATGGCGCCACGAGTGGCGCGGCCGCCACCAGTACAAGGATCACGAGCGTCAGCGCGCCCCAACCGATCAGTGCCGGATAGTGCCGCAATCGCGTTCGTTTCTCAGAAAGCCGTCCGCAAACGCGGATCCAGGTAAAAGTACAGGACGTCCACCAGAAAATTCGCGACGACGAAAAACACCGACAGAATGACGGTCACGCTCATGATGGCCGGAAAATCCACTGTCGTGATGGAGCCGATTGCGTACTGGCCAATTCCAGGCCAGCCGAAGACGACTTCGACCACCAGTGTTCCGCCAAGCAGATAGCCGAACTGTATGCCCAACGCGGTAACCACGGGAATCAGCGCGTTGCGCAGGGCGTGCCCGTACACGACGCTCGCCTCGCGCAAGCCTTTGGCGCGCGCGGTCCGCACGTAATCGGAGCCGATCACCTCCAACAAACTGGTGCGCGTCAGCTTGACGCCAACTCCCAGGCGCGAGACGACCAGGCACGTAACGGGCATGATCAACTGAACGATGACACTCCGGAAACCATCTGGATTGCCTGCCAGCAGCGTATCGATCAAATAGAATCCAGTGACGAACGGAGGCGGACTGATCTCCGGCGCCAGTCTTCCAACCGGATGCTGCAGCCAGCCGAGTTGTCGATACAGGACCAGTTGGAGCAGAAAACCTAGCCAGAACGCGGGTACTCCGAGGCCGGCGACCGATACCAGCCGAATCAGAACGTCGGCAACACCGCCGCGTCCAACGGCGGCCACGACACCGAGCGGAATCGCGACGACAACATAGACAAGCATGGCCACGAGAGCCAGCTCGAGCGTGGCGGGCAAACGTTGCACCAGGTCGTTGGCGACGGGCTGCCCGGTCTGAATCGAGCGACCAAGGTTGCCGTGTACGAGGTCGTTCAGGTACGCGACGTACTGGACCGGCAGCGGCTGGTCCAGTCCCAGGTCGTGACGGATCTGGTCGATCTGTTCCGGAGTCGCGCCTGGTCCGGCGAGCAAGCGCGCGGGATCGCTCGGAAACACGTGCAGGGTGACAAAGGTGACCAGCGTGATGCCGAGGACCACCAGCACCAGACCGACGAGTCGGCGAGCCAGGAACGCCATGCTTAGAGAGTTTTCCAGTGCCGGAGCACGCGGCCTACGCGGCCGGTGCTACGGCTTGAGCGAGATCGGATAGAAAGCGAACACGCCGGTGTAATCCAGCGGGCTATAGACGTAGTTCTGGACGTTGTCGCGCATGACCTCGACCAGTTGTGGGTACGCCGCCCAGATCGAGGGTGCGTCGTCGATCAGCTTTTGCGCGACCTGACGGTAGATTTGCAAGCGCTGGTTGTCGTCGAAGGTGCGGTCAGCCTGTGCCAGCATCTGGTCAACGTCTGGACTGGCATACCAGGAGTAGTTGTAGGACTGACCGACGTTGTTGCCGGCGTAGAGTGTTGACAGAAGCTCGCCCGGGTCAGCGGTGCGCGGAGTCATCGTCAATGTTGCTTGAATATCCGGCGCCGTGTCCAGGTTTGCAATCTGCGACACTTCCGTCGCGAACGGAGTGGCTTGCAGATTCAGCGTGACGCCGAGCTGCTGCAGCGTGGACTGCAACAGGAGTCCGCACAGGCGTGCTTGCTGCTCCGTTTCGGTGTACATGAAGTTCAGCGTCAAGCCGCCGTTCGTGTAGCCCGCCTGCGTGAGCAATTGACGCGCCTGGTCCAGGTCCTGATGGAATGGTGGCAGGCTCGCATCGTATGCCGACGTGAATCCCTTGGGCAGTGGACTGTTGGGCACCTCGGCGTAGCCCTGGTAGATCTGGAGCATGCCCTGGTAGTCGAAGGCGTACTGCAGCGCTTTGCGGAGTCGAATGTCCTTCAGCGGACCCTTCTGCGTATTCATCGAGATGACGGTCACCCGCAGTGACGGACTCTCGACCATTTTGATGCCAGGTTCTGATGCGAGCTGCTTCGGGTCCTGTGTGATGCCGATGGACGGCAACACCACCATGTTCGCGTCGCCATGCTCGAGCAACAGTTGCTGGGTACCCGTTTCAGGCACCGTCCGCATCACCACCTGCGCCACGTGGTTGCCGGACCAGCCACCCCAGTAATCCTGGAACTGGTCCAGGACCATTTGCTGGCCTTTGTCCCAGCGCGTGAGCTTGTACGGCCCAGTGCCGTTGACGTTGGTTGCGAAAAAGGCCGCCCCGTGGTCCGGATCGCTGAGGTGCGCTTTCCCGGTGATGTACACCTTGGGCAGTCCGTACAGCAGTGAGACGGATGGCTGCGTGGCGACCAGGCGGACAGTCATCGGATCGACCACCTGGACCTCCTTGAGGTTCTGAAGGAAGAAGGCGCCGCCTCGATTCACCACCTTCGTTCGGTCGATCGACTGTTTGACAGTGTCCGCATCGAGCGTCGTGCCGTCGTGGAACTTCACATTCGGACGAAGTTTGAAGTCGATGGAGCTGCCGTCGGGTGCCACTTGCCACGACAGCGCCAGGGCGGGAACGAGATTCGTCGTGTTCCCGTCATATGCGATGAGGCCTTCGTATGCCTGGCGATTCAGCCGGTAGCCCGGGCCAGCCACTTCGATAGCGGGATCGGTCGTGTTCGGTTCTGACGAGACCGCGAACGTAATTGTGCCAGCGACGTTCGATGCTCCGGCGGTTGCAACCGTCGGCACGGGCGCGGTCGGACCAGTGGTCGCCGCGGCAGGCGCCGCGGTCGGTGCAGCGGGCGCGGCGGTCGGCGCTGCCGGAGCATTCGTCGGTGCTGACGGAGCGGACGTCGGGGCCGACGAAGGCGCGGCCTGGCAGCCCAGAAGCCCGAGGCACACCAGCGTGAGGCATAACGCGCGAATACTCATCTCAGGAGTCCTCCTCTGCCAAGCCGACTACAGGATAGTCCGACAGCGGCGACACGCCGGACTCGGTCACGAATAAGTTGTCGGCCCAGCACACGCCGCCTTTGACCGTGCCAACCAGCTCTGCTCGAGCGCGCCATCGGCACATTGGTCGCGATGGCCGAAGGTCCTGCGCTGGACCGAGTCGCCAGTGAAGGCTTGCGCGGCACTCCGGAGCAGGTTGCAGAGAGTTTGTCGCGACTGGCGGAAACGGGCGCGTCGCACATCACCATCATGCTGAGCCCCGTAAACGCCTCGAACCTCGATCGCTTCGGCGTAATCATCAACGCGCTCAATCAGAAACACAGATAATGAGCGCCGACGATGGATCCGGCCTTTGCCGTCCAAGGCGTAGTTGGCGCGCTGATCATCCTGGCCATCTGGTCAGACGTATTCCTGACCGTGGTAGTCCCGCGACGCGCGCCCAGAACTGGCCGACTGCTGCGTCCCAGCAAATACATCGTCGGCGGACTGTGGCGGCCGTGGCGTGCCATTGGGCTCCGCATCGGCTCGGGCGATCGTCGCGAAGCGTTCCTTGGCAGTTATGGCGCGTTGGCCGTCATCCTGCTGCTCGTGTTCTGGCTAACGGGTCTGGTTGTCGGCTTCGGCCTCGTGTTCCATGCGTTGAGCACCGAAATCAGGCCTGAAGCTCAAAGCCTGGGGGTTTCGATGTATTACGCGGGTACGTCGTTGCTGACGCTCGGCTTTGGCGACTTTGTCGCGACCGATTGGCCGGCGCGCGCACTGACGCTGATCGCTGCCGCGACAGGGCTGGGCATCTTTGCGTCGACGATCACACTGCTGTTCACGTTGTATGGATCGTTCCAGCGGCGTGAGATCGCGGTCGTCGTGCTCGAGGCGGGCGCCGGTGCTCCGCCCTCGGGCGTCAGCCTGCTCGAGACCTACGCGCTCGCCGGCATTCTCGACGATTTGCCGCAGGTCTTTCGCGAGTGGCAGGCCTGGGCAGCGGAACTTCTTGACAGTCACCTGGCGTATCCCGTGCTCGCGTTCTTTCGGTCGAGCCACGACAACGATTCGTGGATCAGTTCGCTTGGCGCGGTCATGGACGCGGCGACGCTCGTGCTGACCACGATCGAGGACGGGCCGAAGGGGTGGGCGAAGCTGTACCGCGCGGTAGGTGGGCACTGTATCGAAGACCTGGTCTATTACTTCGATCTGGAAACGGACCAGGAGGTTGGCCTCGAGCGTGAGGAGTTCGAGGAGGCCCGCCGCCGGCTGGCCAGGGCGGGCTTCCGCTTGCAGGATGCCGATCTGGCGTGGGCAAACTTCAGTCGCCTGCGGCAGGAATACGCGGGCCGAATCAACGCGCTCGCGCGGAACTGGGCCACCCCGCCGGCTCAGTGGATCGGCGATCGCTCACCGCTGCGGTCCCCGCGCCTTCACACGCTCCCGCAACCCGCGGCGCCCACTGGCGTCCTCGAAACCCGCTAGGCCCCTCGCCGGCTAAGGCGTTGCGATCGCCTGGTACCGGACTTGCATCTACCAGGAACGTCATCGTTTGCTGAACGGCCGGCTGAGACCCCGTCTTAACGTGGGATGCCGGCCGTTTTGCTTGCCCGCGGCCAGGTGACAAGACGCGGTCCGGAGCGTAGGATGGCGCAGGCCAACCACCGGGGGGTCCGGGCCGGAGGGGTAGCGAGTGACAATCACTGCTGAACGCACCGCGGAATTTGTTTCCGAGATCAGGCCGCGTCTGCGCGGCGACGCACTGAGTGCCGCCGACGCTGGCTACGACGAGGCCCGCAAGGTCTGGAACGGCATGATCGACAAGCGGCCCGCGATTATCGCTCGCTGCTCGGGTGTGGCGGACATCGTCGAGGCGGTCAACTTCGCCCGCGAACACGAGCTCGACATCGCCATCCGCGGCGGCAGCCACAGCGCGGCGGGGCTGGCCCTGTGCGATGACGGGCTGGTGATCGACCTGACGCGCATGCGCGGCGCTCGCGTCGACCCGGTCGCACGCACGGTACAGGCGCAAGCGGGCATGCTCTGGGCGGACCTGGACCGCGAGACGCAGGTGTACGGTCTGGCAACCACGGGCGGGACCGTGTCGAACACGGGCATCTCGGGCCTGACGCTGGGCGGCGGGCTCGGCTGGCTGATGGGCAAGCACGCGCTGGCCTGTGACAACCTGCTGTCGGTCGACCTGGTCACAGCCGAAGGCAAGGTCCTGACCGCCAGTGAGACCGAGCATCCCGACCTGTTCTGGGCGCTGCGCGGTGGCGGCGGCAACTTCGGCGTCGCGACCTCGTTCACGTTCAGGCTGCACGAGGTCGGGCCGACGGTGCTCGGCGGGATGGTCATCCATCCGCTGGCCGCGGCCAAATCGGTGCTGGAGTTCTATAGCGAGTTCTGCTCGAATCTGCCGGACGAAGCCGAGGCGTTCGCGGCCATCCTCACCTCGCCGGACGGCCACAAGGTGATCGCGTTGCTGCTTGCTTACAACGGTTCTCTGGACGAGGGCGAACGCGTGCTGCGGCCGGCACGCGAGTTCGGCTCACCACTAGCCGACACCGTCGCTCCCGTTCAATATGTTCAGCGCCAGCAAATGATCGACGACCTGGGCATCCACGGGATCCATCGTTACTGGAAATCCGGTTTCCTCCAGCAAATGAGCGACGAGTTCGTCAACCTGGTCGTCGAGCGCGCGCAGACCATCTCATCTCCGATGAGCACGATTGGATTCTTTTACGTTCACGGGGCCGCGAGTCGGGTCGCGCCGGGTGCAACGGCCTTCGGTCTGCGGGCGGCGCAGTGGGACTTCGACATCATTTCCCAATGGGCGAATGCCGCCGAAGCGGCCGTGCACGTCCAGTGGACGCGCGAGTTCTGGAAGGAAACCGAACCGTTCGTCAGTGGGGTGTATGTCAATCACATCGCCGAAGACGAGCCAGGACGGATTACCGCCGCGTATGGACCCAACTACGCCCGCCTGGTTGCGGTGAAGAATCAATACGATCCGTCGAACCTGTTCCACATCAATCACAACATCCGCCCGCGCGCACTGACATAGCTGACCGGGTTTTTTAGAGAATCCGACGGTAGCGGAGGCGCCACACCGCGCTTTCGTCCGGCGTGGCATGTTCTGAGATCACGCAGAACTTCGGACACTCGGGCTCCGGGTGTGCAAACGCGCGGTACAGCTCCAGCCTGGTTGCGGCAAAATCAGAAAGCGCCTGATTCGTGCCAACAAAATAGAGCTCATCCGACGCCACCTCAGCCGTCGCCTGGGTGCGCCAGAGCATCCGCCAGACGGTCTTCGCCTTCCGCCGCGCGGCCGGCCACGGCGAATACTTTCGCCGGTGCAGCCACGGCCGCGCATTGTCTTTGATGTACTCCTCCGCCGACGCCTCATCCTGCATGTCGTAGATCGCCAACCAACGCGGACCGACATGATTGCCGCCACGTGGGTCCGGCTCGACCAGCTCCCATCGGCTGACACCCACGAATCCGGCGTGCGCCGCGATGACTTCGTGCACGTGCGTGGAGTTGTAAAACTGGTTGAACTCCGCGAGCGCCTCGGGCGTGGTGCGCGGATCGGTGTCCATCCCGACCCAGTACATGAATGGATGCGCAAACGGCTGCGGCATTCAGCTTCTCAGTCGAATCCGGGCTGGCTCAGATCGGATTGCGCAGCTCGCGCAGCCTCGCGCCGCCGAGAGGAGGCAGCCGCCACGCTCCGCGTGCGCAGCGATCGTCGAGCGTGCAGACGAGGTCCAGCCGGTGTGGCGTTTCCAGGAAGATGACCTCCAACCGCAGCGTCTTCTGGTCGGACCAGCCACCGGCGGCTGCAACGGCAATTGCTTTTCCTTCGGCGATCGCGGGAGTTGACACGCTCCATCCACGTGTGCCGACGGCAAACGTGAGTGCGTCGCTGCCCTCACTGAGCGTCATTTCCAGCCCAGCACGACCGCGCCGCACCTCGACCGAAGTCACGGGCACGTCAGCCTCACCCGTGGTCGCCACCGCGAACGGCCGCTCGAGCCACTCCTGCCAGTCCGCGGGCTCCGTGCTAGCCGGTCGATACGCCGGGAGCTCCAGCGCCGCCAACCGTGACGCGAGCTCGTCCTGGGCGCGAGCATCGGCGGACGATCGATCGAATGCAGGCAACACGTGCGCCCATATCGCGTCGAGCACCGCTTGCATATCGAGGGTCGCCGCCGTGGTCGCGATCACGGCGTCGTGCTCCGGCAGAATCAGGCAGAACTGGCCGAAAGCCCCATCGCCGCGGTATCCATGGCGCGACATCCAGAACTGGAATCCATACCCCTGGCGCCAGTCCGGATTGGTCTGGTTCGAATTGTCCACCTGGCTGGAGGTGGCTTGTGCCACCCAGCTTTCGGGGAGGAGCTGCACGTTGTCCCAGCGACCCCGCTGCAAATACAGCTGGCCGAGCTTGGCCACGTCTTCGGTGCGAGCATGGAGTCCGGTAAAGCTTCGCTCGCGTCCCGCCAGGGTCTCCCAGCCGACGACTCCGATGCCCAGAGGATCGAACAGCCGCGGACGCAAGTAGCGAGTCAGTGGCGCGTTTGCCTTGCGTTGGACAATCGCACCGAGTGTGTACGTGCACGGCTGGTTGTAGGCGAAGATGCTGCCCGGCGCTTTGTCGGGCGGGATCTCGAGAAAACCGCGCACGGGCTCGTGCGGGTCCAGCTCGACTGCGCGCTGGAACGTTTCGGCCGCGTGGCCGCTGGCCATCGCGGCGATGTGTCTGATGCGCATTGAGCGGCTGCCAGGGTCGGTGATGTCCGCGTCGAGCTCGGGGAAATGCGAGACGACCGTGTCGTCCAGGTCCAGGAAGCCGTCCGCCGCTGCAAAGCCCGCGGCAGTCGAGGTGAATGATTTGCTCAGCGAGTACAGACGGTGTGGCCGGTCGGCGGTATAGGGACGCCACCAGCCTTCGGCCACCACGTGCCCGTGACGCACGAGCATGAGGCTGTGCATCTCGATGTCGGGGCGGGCGTCGAGCGCCTCGAGCAACGCGAGGACGCCGGCGGGATCGACTTGCTGTTCGACGGGTGCGCTGCGCGGCAAGGCAGTAGCCACGCGTTCAGTCTAGACGGTTATACACAGGTGGCTGTGGCCGAGCCCTCGACGGTGAGCCGACTTCACCTTGCGGATCTGACTAGCGCGCGCTCGCCAGCGCCGCGTGGCCCGCGCGCACGCGGTCGTACACCTTCTCATAGGCTGCCCCCATCGCGTCGGGGGAGAAGCGTCGCTCCGCTTCCGCGCGACACCGCTCGCGATCCAGCTCGGGCAGACGCCGAACGGCTTCGACCATCTCGTCTTCCGTCGAGCAGATGAACCCCGTCACTCCATCCTCAATCACTTCGGGCACACTGCCCTCTCCAAAGGCAATCACCGGTGTGCCGCACGCCAGTGCTTCGGCCATGACGAGCCCAAATGGTTCCGGCCAGCGGATGGGAAACAACAGCGCGGCCGCGTTGCGCAAGAGCTCATCTTTTTCTCGACCATCGACCTCGCCGATCAGCCTGGCGTGCCTGCCATCCAGCAGAGGTTTCACCTCGTGCTGATAATGATGCCAGTCGGCTTGCACATTCGGATCCGAGTGCCGCAAAGGCTTGCGCGCGGCGATTCGCAGCGGCATATCTGCGCGCTTCGCGACTCTGATCGCCGTGTCGAGTCCTTTTTCAGGTGAAATGCGACCCAGAAATGCCAGGTAGTGGCCGGGCTTCGGATTGAGCGTGTAGACATCCAGGTCGATGCCGTGGTAAACCGTAGCCACCCAATTCGCCCACGCGACTGGAGTCCGCTGGGAATTACTGATGGACACCAGTGGCACGTCCGAAAAGCGCCTGTACAACGGCACCAGCTCGGGCATATCCAGGCGCCCGTGCAGCGTCGTGACGACCGGCACTTGTGAATGACGGGCGAGCGGATATCCCCAGTAATCCAGGTGACTGTGCACAACATCGAATTCCTGGACGTGGTCCCAGACGGCGTCCAGCGTCATCGACCAGAACGGGTTCAGGTCTTTGAAGGGTGGATCGTTGTGCCAGAGGGCCTGATCAACGGTCGGCTCCAGATGCGCTGAGGTGTTCGAGTCACCGGCCGCGAACAGCGTGACGTCGTGGCCGCGGCGCACGAGATCTTCCGTGAGCGTGTAGATCACGCGTTCGGTTCCGCCGTAGCCGCTCGGCGGTACGCTTTCGAAGGGGGGTGCGACCTGCGCGATGCGCATGCACCCCGTGACGTAACGCATAGATCGTGCCGGACCGTAGTCGCGGCTGGTCAGGCGGTCGCGGCGACGTCCAGGTCGTGCAGGATGGCCGCTGCCGCGTTGTGTCCGGGCGCTCCAGTCACCTCGCCGCCCGGGTGCGTTCCAGCTCCGCATAGATACAGGCCATCGATCGGAGTGTGGTAGTCCGACCAGCCGGCGAGCGGCCGGTCCGAGAGCATCTGGCCCAGCACCATGTCCACGTGACGGATATTTCCATCGGTCAGTCCGACGCGCGCTTCGATGTCCGGCGGAGTCAGTAGCATCCACTCCCTGATCCGCTGCTGTACGTCCCCAGCGTAGGTCGCGAGTGTGTCGATCAAATGCTGACCAGTCGGTTCTCGCAAGTGCTCCCAGTCCGCGTGCACCGGCGCATACTGCACCCAGATCGACATGACATGGGTGCCCGGCGGAGCCAGGCTGGAGTCGTAGACCGTGGGAATCTGGACCGACATGACTGGTGTGCTCGACGGTCGGCCGGCCACCGCATCATTCCAGCTCTGGCGATAATACTCCACCGATGGACCGATCTGTGTGTATGCCAGCCAGCGCGGGTCGTGCTCCGGACCCAGAAAAGCTGAAAAATCTGGCAGTCCGTCCAGCGCCGCGTGGAACTTCAGGTATGCTGCATTCGTCCGGATGCGCTCCACACGCCGACGAAAGCGCGGGTCCAACGCATCGCTGGCTACCAATTTGAGGAACGTGCGCTTCGGGTCCGCATTCGACACGACCGTAGCCGCCGTCACTTCCTCACCTCCGCGCAACGTGGCACCTCGCGCACGGCCATTCTCGATCAGGATGCGCTCCACTTCGGCGTCCGTGCGGATGGTCGCGCCGGCGGACTCGGCGCTCCGCGCGAGCGCCTGGGTGATACCGCCCATCCCGCCGCGCACAATGCCATAATCCTCATATGGCGTGAACAGATCGGTCCACAAGTACGCGGTCGAGAAGAGGCTGCCGGGTGCCGTCGGATCACCGGCGTCCCACGCGCGGACGAACAGCGCCTTGACCTCGGGCGACTCGAAATACTCGTCGACCACGTCGATGGTGTTGCCGACGAGCAAACGCTCCAACAGGGCGGTCTCACCGGCTGCATCGGCCTGGTCGAACAGCTCCTTCATGCTCGGCGGCTTACTGAGAAAATGCGGCAACAGCAGGCGTGCCACCCGCCGACGAAAATCCTGAAATGCTGGAAAACTCCGCGCATCGTGGCTGTTCAAGCCGGCGATGGAGTCGACCGTCCGCTCGTCACTGTCCCAGATGAGCGCCGAGTGGCCGCTCGGGAACGGCTGCAAGACGTGGGGATCTTGCGGATAGATGTGCAACCCGTGTCGTCGCAGCTCCAGGTCGTCGATGACTTTGCGCTGCAGCATGTGACAGATATACGAGCACGTGGGTGCACGCACGCCCGGCCACAGCTCTTCCGTGATGCAGGCCCCGCCGACGAACGCGCGCCGCTCGAGTACCACGACCTTCAACCCGGCGCGGGCGAGATACCCGGCCGCCACGAGTCCGTT
>JAFAPL010000951.1 GCA_019247135.1 Chloroflexota bacterium
GGGGCGGCGGAACGGCTCCGGGAGAGAGCCGGTGTCGTCCTCTGGCCGACGCGGCGGAGGCTCTATGCCGCCTCAGTAGAGAAGACGCGTGCTGCGTTGGGGGCGGCGGCTTTTGATGTTGCCTGGACACAGGGGCGGGCGATGACGCCCGAGCAGGCGGTGGCATACGCCCTCGCGGGCGAGCCTGCGACCGTCTAACCTGGTGCGCCCCGAGAGGCGCCGTCGGGCACGTCTGGCGCACACCGGTGCAGGACCATCACTCGGTCCCCGCGAAGCGGCTGCCGACAGTCACTCCGGCGCGTGACCAGCGCGTCACCAGTTGTCCGATGGCGCGCTGCTGCACCGCGCCTGCTGGCCAAGTACCGCGCTGGCGCGCCGAACGCCGACACGGGGAGCGTGTGCTGGTCAGCCACTGCGCCGCGCCCCGCGCCGGCTTAGAACCGCGCCTGGTATCTGGAACGGCAGCTTTCGCGCCTGACCACGCCCTTCCGCCACTCGGGACTGCATGGGTATGCGTTCGTCGGCCGCATGCCGGCGCCGTCCGCCTGGCGCGGCACGCACTGCCGGCGCCTCGCCGGGCCGGCCGTCCGTAGCTCGCGACACCGATCCTTCCTCTGACCCACCGTTTGGGGGATCCCAGATTCAGGAGGTCCACTGCCCTGCTCAGTGATTATCGAGTCCGGCTGGCTGCGCGACCTGTGCCGACGACTGAGCCAGCGCGACCCACAGTAGCCGCGGCGCACTGACCTGCACCCCCGTTTCTCCCGCCGCTCCGTATGGGGGGCGGGCGCGAGCCGACCGTTTCATCCACCAGTACCAAAGGTGGGATTCTGTATGCCCATCTGCTCTCGAACACCCAGGCGGTGACGACCGCGCCAGCCGACTGCCACGTCATCCTGTCACTCGGAGCCGGCACCCAGTCGAGCTGTCTGGCCCTGATGGCCGCCCGCGGCGATGTGCCGGCGTCCTACCAGCGACCCCGGGCGGCCATGTTCGCGGATACCGGGTTGGCCCTTGAGTAGAACGTATACGGAGACCGGAATAGGCCGGTGCCGGTGGTCAAAGGACCGGAAAGGTGACGGTCGGTGCGGACGGGATGCCGTCCGTTGGGTGGCTGTCGCCGCCGCGATTGCGGTCGACCGCTCAGTTCGCACAACAGCGTCCTTTCTTCGAGAAGTGCGTTATCGCGCGATCCAGCGCAACCCTGGGCCTGCCGAGTTGTGACAAACGGTACAGGCGCAGGCTGGCGACTCCTGCAACGGAGCATCGGCATCGACGAACGTTCGCCATGCTCACGACGGAATGACGTCGAGCTGTCTAAGCAACGGCATCATAGCTTGTACTCGTCGCTCTGCGCGAGGGCCACCCTCGCTAGAGCTGCGACATGGATGTCAAGATGGTGGACGCCAACCTCTCGACAGCGTCGTTTGACCCACCTCGATCAGGTAGCCGTCGGGATCCCGAATGTAGCAGCGTATCTCGGTCGCGTGCTGCTTGGGCGGCGTCAGGAATTGGGCGCCCCGCGCGCTCCACTCGGCGTACACGGCCTGGATGTCGGCAACCCGGATATTGAGGAAACTGCTCACGCGATCCGGGTCGCGTGGGGTCTCGAGCGTAACCCTCGGCTTGTCATCTGTCGGTCCTCCTCCGAGGTTGATGATGATCCAGCTGTTGGCCAGGGCGACGTATGTCACCTGGTCATTTGCCTCGCCGGAGATGACCGTCTTGCCGCCCAGCACGTCAGTGTAAAAGCGGCGGGAAACTTCGACATCAGCCGAAACAATGAAATGACCCACGACCATCTGCTCTTCGATGTTGCTCATGATCACCTCCGTTGTTGAAACGGACTCGATAGTCTCACCCTAACTCCAGACTGATTGCGCCGGCCGATCCCTGGCCGTCGGGTGGGGCTCCTGCTCATCATCCAGGTCAGGTCAACCACAGGTCCAGCGCCGCGGCAAGTGCGCGCCTGGCGCTCCGTGCATTCGTTCCTGCACTAGATCCGCATTGCCCTGGTGACTGAGTACGCGTCCATCGCGTCGACGTACGCCCACCAGAGGTTCATCTCGGTTTTCCAGCGTGAATTGAAGAACGTTCGCGAGCGCCGCCGCTGCTGTTGGTACTTCGACCCTCGCCTCGCGCCGATCATCTCGTTCGACATCGGGCCTGCGCTCGCGCTCAAGGGGCTCACTCTTGGCCCCCTCGACGGATGCCGAGATTGTCGGCCTCCGGCCAGGTGTCTGTCATCGTTTGCGCCCTGCAACCCCAACCGCGCAACGACCGGCGGTCGTTCAGAAACTGTCGACGTCGACGATTGCGCTGGCGAAGGCTTGAGGCGCTTCCCATGGCAGATCGTGCCCGATGCCTCCAGTGATGTCGCGATGTGCATACTTGCCAGTGAACTTGCTCGCGTAGGCGCCGGGGTTCGCGTGCGGCGCGCCGTTGGCATCGCCTT
>JAFAPL010000013.1 GCA_019247135.1 Chloroflexota bacterium
AGTCTCGCCGTCAGCAGCACGGGTGCATTCGGTCGGCTGCGCACCCACGAGCTGATCCCAGCAGAGAGTCTGCCTGCTGTGCTCGATCGGGCGCGCACTGCTCGCCAGGCCTACCGTCCGCCAGGAGCGGGCACGAGTTGAGTGCCAGGTGGTCTACCCACCAGGCGCGCGACGACGTTCGCCACGGCGGCCGTAGTTAAGCCATGGTCAGACTGAGGTCGCCGTAGGCTGCCTGCAGCCCGGGGATTCGCACATACCGGCTGGCAACTCAGGGGCAGGATCGACGCGCGCCCGCGATCGCTAATCGGACCATACGCTGCGGGAGGCCACCTTGGATCTGGGCGAATGTGTCACCTACCACTCCCACTCGGCTGCGTTGAGCCACTCGATGCGAGCGAGTGCGATCGACCGCGCGAGGTCCGCCGCACGCACCTTCTGGGCGCCACACCGTCGGGCCAGGCGGTGGGCGCCGCGGCTCGTGCCGATTACCTCGCGGTCATCATCTCGTCCTGCGGCACCACGGGCGTCCCGAAAGGCAGCTGGCGAAGCTTCGCCGCCTACACGGCCCTGGTGAACGTCCCCAGTCCCTCCGATCGCCGGCAGCTGGTCAACGGCCAACTGGCGTACCTGTCCCAGGTCCTGGTCGACATCACCCTCCTCGGCGGCGGGTGCGTGGTGCTGAAGAGCGGCTATGACGCCGCCGACACGTTGGCGACGATCGAGTCCGAGCGCATCACCGACCTGTTCCTGGTCGAGCCGCAGCTGTTCGAGGTCATGGATCACCCCGATGTTGCGGCGTCGGCGAGCGGCAGCCGCGTACTCAGGTCGAGTCGAAACACGCCATGGGATTTACGTGGCTGTACAGGAGGAGGGGGCTGAGGGCGCGGAGATCCTCGGGGCTCATCGCGGTTGCCCAGCGGTCCTCGCCCAGGACCTGCTGGATCATCAACGTGTTCACGATCGCGACGGCCGCCGAGGTCGACGTGGACACCTTCGGCCAGCGCTACGCCGCCGAGCTGGCCAGCGCGGGTGCGGTCCACACTATGATCCCGATGGTGCGCGCTTGGACGCGGACGCCCACCGCTTAGGCTGCCCGTACCCAGCAATCAGCACCACCCTGGTGGTCCCGCCAGTTTGCCCCTCATGACATGGATGTTGGGACTGGGCCAACTACGGCGAGCACTATCGGACGGGAGAGCCGATTCGAGTGCGTTCGTCGAATCCGTCGTCAAGCAGGTGATTGGCAAGCGCGTAGTCAAGAAGCGACAGATGCGCTGAACTCCGAAAGGCGCCCATCTGCTGGTGCTGGTCCGGACCAAGGGTGCTCAATGATGAGGCTCGGAGGCACCTTCCAGCGCTGATATCCCGCCTTTCTCGAAGCGTCGAGTCACGCGTCCAGGCGGCGGAGGAAGCTGCCTAACGTCCCCCACTTTTGTTCATTGTCAGAATTCGGCCCGACTACTCAGACAATCCGTCGCTCAGATCGCTCCACCCTCAGCCAATCGAGACGCCCTCATAGATGCTTTCCAGGCTCAGCTCGCCGCCCAGACACGGTACGCTCAAGCTGCCTTCGGTCAGCACATCCGCGAGCCAGGCGCCATCCGCTGCGCGGTGGTGCCAGATCACTCGGCGCTGGCGCTGGGCCACCACGAGGTACGTTTGCATGCTCGGCACCGACTGGTACGCCTGCAGCTTGTCGGCGAGCTCAATGCGTTCGGCTCGGAACTCGTCGAGATCCTGACCAGGCGAGAGCACCTCAACGATGAAACACGGCCTCGTCTTGTCGTAACGCGTGTCGTCGGGTGCCGAGTCGCAGACCGCCATGAGGTCGGGATAGAAGTAACGGGCACCCAAGCGGGTACGGAAGCGCATCTCGCTGAAGAAGACACGGCAACCGGCGGCCCGCGCCAGAGGGCGGGCCCACGCGTAGAGATTGCCCTGGATGAGGTTGTGCTCCTCGGATGCCCCAGCCAGTCCGGTGGCCGAATCCAGGAAGTCGTAGCCGGACCACAGCCACACCAGCCCGTCGACGTACTCGTGCTTCCAGCGCGACCGCCGCTCGAACTCAAGGTACTCGGCCTCGCTCATAGGCACCGGCCAGCCCTGCTCGGCGTCCAGCAGGCGGTCGAGGTCATTCGGCAACGCCATGCCCGTCCTCCAGTAGCTCTGCCATGGATGCTGAGCTGACCGCCCGATGCATGGGAGTGAGCGTAACCTCCGGCCGCGCGCTGCGGTGCGTTTCCGAGGCGGCCGTCAAGCCGAACGAGGCGGGCGGCGCCAGAACCTGGCCACCCGGCGAAGACGAGTCACCACGCATGCTCACTAAAGACTGTCTGAAAACCGGGACGCGAGTCGGTTTTGCCGGTAGGATAGCCGGTGTCTGACCCCGCGGCGACCCTATCTGACCGACCTGACGGACGCTGAATTCGCTCGTCTCGACCCGCTGCTTCCGCCGCCCAAGACCGTCGGCCGACCTCGGCTTCACCCTATCCGCGAGATCTTGAACGCCATCTTCTACGTCGTGAGGAGCGGCTGTGCCTGGCGGTTGCTCCCGCACGAATTCCCAGCCTGGCAGACCGCTTATCACTATTTCCGGCTGTGGCGCATGGACGGCACGTGGGAGCACCTCAACGCTGTCCTGCGTGAGCAGCTCCGAGTACGCGTCGGCCGCAACCCTGAGCCGAGCGCGGCGATTATCGACAGCCAGTCGGTTCGCACGACTGGTGTTGGCGGCGTACGAGGCTACGACGGTGCCAAACGTGTCAATGGTCGCAAACGGCACATCCTGGTCGATACCGGTGGCCTTGTCCTTCGAGCCAAGGTCCATACGGCAGACGTTCAAGATCGCGCGGGCGTGCCCTTGCTGCTGGACGGTGCCGATGATCAGTTTCCCCGGATCCAGCATCTTTGGGTCGACCAGGGCTACACGGGCAGTGGCAAGCATTGGATTGAGGCGCAGCTCGGATGGAATGTCGAAGTCGTTCGGCATCCACCGCAGCCACGAGGTGAATGGGTGCCACACGGCGATCGGAGCGACTTGCGGACCGTATCGTTCTTGTGGCAACGATTGGCACCGGCGCCGAAGGTGTTTCGCGGAGTGCTGCCGCGCCGGTGGGTTGTCGAGCGGACCTTCGCCTGGCTGTGCCAG
>JAFAPL010000952.1 GCA_019247135.1 Chloroflexota bacterium
GACCTGGCACACGTTCCTGGCCAACCACGCCCACCACCTGTGGGCCGCCGATCTGTTCACCGTACCGACGCGCACGTTCGAGACGCTGTATGTGCTGGTGTTCATCGCTCACGGTCGGCGCGAGCTGGTGCACGTCAACGTGACGGCCAACCCGACCGCGGCCTGGGTCTGGCGTCAGCTGATGGAGGCGACGCCCTGGGGACAGCAGCCTCGCCACCTGCTGCGCGATCGCGATGCAGTCTACGGCCGCGACTTCCGCCGGCGGGCCCAGCGCATGGGCATCGACGCCATCGCCACGCCCATTCATGCACCCAAGGCGAACGCCATCGCCGAACGAGTCATCGGGACGCTTCGCCGCGAGTGCCTCGACCACCTCATCGTCCTAGACGAGCAGCACCTCGGGTCTGTGCTGAGCGACTTCGTGGCCTACTACAACCAAGAGCGGCCGCATCGAACGCTCGGACTGCAGACACCCGAGCTGAAGCCACGCCCGACGGCTGGTCCGATCCGGTCGCGCCCCGTATTGAACGGACTGCACCACGTCTACGAACGCGCAGCTTGAGGCGGCCGAGGATTTGCCGCCGAACAGCTGTTAACCGCCAGAAAACGCCCCGTGAGTACTTGGGCAAACGCCGATCAGCTTCGGCGTGGCGCACGAATCGGACAACTTTGCGCGCGATGTAGTCATTGGCTCCGAGTGCTGGAGCCCGTAGCCTCGTCGGCACACCTTGACCACATGGAGTCGACGTGCCGGCCACCAATCCGCAGGAGCTTCATCGACTGATTGCCGCCGCCGTCAGCAGCGGCGACCTCGACGCATATCTGGCGCTTTACGAGCCAGGCGCAGCCCTCGCCAAACAAGCTGGCGGCGCCGCGCTCGGTGCCGACGCCATCAGTGCTGAAATTGCGCCGTTCCTGACGCTCCGTGGCCAACTGCGGGTTAGCACGGCGAACGTGATCGTCGTTGGAGAGATCGCACTCATGCACTCACTTGGCGCGTTCAGCGGCGTAGCTCCGGACGGATCAGCCATCGAGGTACCGGAACATCCGGCCGTCGAGGTCGCCCGTCGTCAGGCCGATGGCAGTTGGCTGTTCGTCGTCAACAATCCGTGGGCCGGCGCTTGAGCTTGTTGAGCGCGATAACGGCCGGGACTTATACCGTGCAGGCGGCGGAAAGCTCGGTTGAAGGCATATTCCGATCGATATCCGACACGAGCTCCAACTTCGGCGATTGGCGCAGACGTCTCCCGCAACAGGTGGGCCGCCAGTTCCATTCGCTCCCGGATGACATGAGCGCGGGTCGGTTCGCCGGTGAGTGCGCTGATCCGTCGCCGCAAAGCGGCGGCCGACAGACCGACCGACTGCGCGAGCATGTTCACGCTCCAACTCCCGGTGCCCATGTGGAGTGTGGCGAGAGCGCGACCTGCCGGACCGTCGTCGAGTGCCAACAGCGGGGCACGTTGCCGTGCTGGGGCGGTTGCGAGCCAGTTGCGCAACGCCTGAACCAGCAGGACATCGGTGAGTCTGGCGATGATGGTTGGCGATCCGGACCCGGGCCTCGCCAGTTCGGCCAAGAGCAGCTCGAGCGTCGCCCGGATGTCGCGCGGTGCCTCGAGGTGGCGTACGTGCACCCACGGCGGCAACATCCGCTGGAGCTGATGCGGTGCCGCCTCCAGCACGTAGCCCCCACACACGAGCGAGGTCGTCGAGCCGCTGCCACCGCCCACGAGCTCGCCGGTCGGCAAGGCCGCGAGGGCGCGGATGTTCTGGGGCGCGGCCGTCGAGGTGGGATCATCCACCAGAGTATGACCCGCGCCATTCGTGACGAGCACCAGGTCTCGCTCGGCGAGCTGGAGACCCTGCGCACCGTCGAGTGGCTCTAACCAGCACTGGCCTCGCTCTACGATATGAAAGCCAGCGTGCTCGGCGGCTGGGATTGTGAGTCGCCAGGGAGCTCCAAGTTGAACTCGCGCAAACAGGACTGCGCGAGCGCGCGCGCCCGACAATGCGCGCGCGAGCACGTCGGCGGACCCGGATGGCACGCGCAAATTGTAGTGCACGCGCAGGGTCTAGCCGGCGACCCGGCTCTGGCGGCATTCGAACGCGACCGATAAAGGTTCTGCTCGACAACCGTCTCCTTACTTGGAGAGACAAGTGCTTCTACCGAGGATGAGGGAACAGTTCCATGACTGACACGCTTCCGAGGCGTTGGCGGGCGCTGATCTGGCGGACCACATTTCACAACGTCGCGACTCGTCTAGCTGTATCCGTTGCGGCGTGCGCATTCGTGCTGGGTTTCGGTCCGGCATTGGCGAGCGTTCAGGAACAGACTCACAGCGTTGGTGATACGACTGTCTTTTCCACTTTGGCCTTCCCAGGCCACGTTGCTGACATGAACGGCCGTATTCTTCGACTCCACATTGGCCAGCAGACGCCAACGTTCGACGTGTTCTCCACCCCGCCCCCTCCGTTCAACACGAGCCCATTGTTCGATTCGCCTTGGGGCCTCGCGTTTCTGGGTGACTCGTTGTTAGTAAGCAACGCCGATATCAATCCAGTTGAGAGTCCGAACCGATGGATCATCTCGAAGATATTCGTCGGTGAACCGGGGCTCACGCTCAACCGGCCCATGACAGACTCCGACGACCCCGATGGCGGCGACTTGTTCAACCCGTTTGATCTGAGCGACTCATAACAACGAAAGGACGACAGCGATGAGCCTCGCAAATGCACACATTTCCGCGAATATCGCGGTTACCGACATGGATCGAGCCCTTGCATTCTATCGAGACGTGCTGGAGCTCAAGACGATCCCAGTTGCCCCATGGCTAAGCCTGGTCATGAGCGGCGACAACTCGATGCTGGTATTGGCGATGCGGCAGAAAGTCGCGTCGGACGAGGATAGCGCCAATTTCACGGTCGCAGACATCAACGCGACCATGCACGAGCTCAAGAGCAAAGGCGTCCAGTTCCATGACTATGATTTGCCAATGCTGAAGACGGTGAATCAGGTCGCCGAGGCTGGCGGGTTCAAGGCAGCCTGGTTCAAAGATAGTGAAGGAAACACGCTACAGATAAACCAGTCGCCGGCCGAAACGTAGCAGGGCGGGGCCAAGGCGACACGCCAGCGTGATAGAGACCCCAAATCCTAAGCTGTCAAGCGAAGACGAGCTGTGAAGTTGGAGTTGTCCACTTGAGCCGCCAGCTGCGATAAGGAAGGCTGCATGCCCG
>JAFAPL010000100.1 GCA_019247135.1 Chloroflexota bacterium
AGCCGACCACGGCGAACGCGGAACACGGCAGCGGTTCCTGGCGCTGCTCGATGGCTGGCGCGGTCAGCCGCCCGAGGAGCAGGGCTATGGGCCTGGGAACATCGTGAACTTGCTGCGCTTGCTGCAACGCGATCTGCACGGTGTGGACTTGTCTGGGCTGATGATCCGACAGGCTTACCTCGCGGAGGTGGATGCGCATGACCTCGGTCTGGTGGGCGCCACCCTCAGTGACAGTGTCCTCGCTGAAGCCTTTGATCTGCCTGGCTCAGTCGCACTGAGCGCCGACGGCGCGTTGCTGGCCGCGGGCACGTCCTCTGGAGAGATACGCATGTGGGGCGTCGTGGAGCGCACCCCGCTCTGGGCGGTGCAGGGACATCCGAGCTGGGTCTTCAGCGTAGCGCTGTGCGCCGATGGCCAACTCCTGGCCAGCGGCGGGGGAGACGGGACGGTGCGGTTGTGGGAGACCAGCACCGGTCGGCCACTGGGGACGCTCCACGGCCACACGGGCACGGTTTGGAAAGTGGCGCTGTCGGCCGATGGTCAACTTCTAGCCAGCGCCGGGGGAGATGGGACGGTGCGGCTGTGGGAGACCAGTTCCGGCCGACCCCTTGCGAAACTGGACGGCCACTCGGGGGAGGTGCGGACGGTGGCCCTCTCAGATGACGGGCGTTTGCTGGCAAGTGGTGGCGTGGACGGCACGGTACGGCTCTGGTCCCTAACCGGCGCAAGTGAACCCGGCGGGGGTGCCGCAATGCTGCGAGATGCCCGGAACGCGCGGCCATTGGCGACGCTGAAGGACCACTCCGGGCGGGTCTTTGGTGTGGCGCTGTCCGCCGACGGTGTGCTCCTGGCCAGCGCTGGAGACGATGGAGCGCTGCGGTTGTGGGACACCAGCAGCTGCAATCTTCTCGCCACCTTGCGAGCCCATACAGTTGGGGTTTGGGGCGTGGCGGTGTCCGCCGATGGCCAGGTCGTCGCCAGCAGTGGTGCGGACGGCACGGTACGCGTGTGGGAGGGGCGCACTGGGAGCGTGGTGGCCACCCTTCAAGGTCATACCGGGGCGGTCTTTGGCCTGGCGCTATCCGCGAATGGGCAGCTGGTGGCCACGGCCGGTGGGGATGGGATGCTGCGGCTGTCGGAGGCCGGTCGTGGCCGGTCACTGGCAACGCTGCAGGGCCGCACCAGCACAGTCTGGGGCGTCGCGCTGTCGGCCGATGGCCAGTTGGTCGCCAGCGGGGGTGGTGACGGAACGGTGCGACTCTGGGAAAGTCAGACCGGCAGGCTGCTCGCGACGCTGCATGGCCATACCGGTCTCGTCTGGGGCGTGGCGTTGCCCGCGGCGGGTCAGCTCGTCGCCAGCGCGAGCGCGGATAACACGGTGCGGCTGTGGAACGTCAGCACTACCGAGTCGGTGGCCACCCTCCAAGGCCACACCGGAACCGTCATGAGCGTGGCGTTCTCGGGCGATGGCCAGCTAGTCGCCAGCGCGAGTCAGGATGGGACCGTGCGGCTGTGGGAGATCGGCAGAGGCCATCCGTTCGCCACTCTGCGGGGTCACAGTGGCACGGTATGGGCCGTGGCGCTCTCGGCCAATGGCCGGCTGGCCGCCAGCGGCGGTGACGATAGGACGGTGAGACTATGGCACACAGGGTCCGGGCGGCCTGTGGCCGCCATGGAGGGGCACACCGAGACCGTTATGGCCGTAGCGTTGTCGGCCGATGGTCAGCTGGTCGCCAGTGGCGGTGACGATAGGACGGTGCGGCTGTGGGACGGCGGAACTGGCCATCCATTGGCTACCCTGCAGGGGCACGGTGGCACGGTGTGGGGCGTGGCGCTGTCGCATGATGGACGCATGCTGGCCAGCTGCGGAGCGGATGGGACGGTGCGGCTCTGGGAGACGAGCACGGGTCATTCGTCCGCCATTCTGCGTGGCCACATCGGCGAGGTCTGGAGCTTGGCGCTGTCCGCCACCGGGGACGTCATAGCCACTGGCGGAGCGGACGGGACGGTGCGGCTGTGGGATGTACACCACGCTGCCCTTTTGCGGACGCTACAGGCGGAGGGCCGCTACAAGCGCATGGACATTACGGGCCTGACGGGGATCACGGACGCCCAGCGCGCGGCGTTGCTATCCCTGGGAGCCGTCGAGCACCATGGCCAAGCCGGCCAGCCGACCGCCAAGATGCCCCTGAACCCGGTGGAGTAAGGCGCGAGCTCGGTTCAGCCTCCGATGCTCATCCTGTTCTGGGTACTGCATACACCGGCGCCATTCGCGAACCCCACCCAGGCGGCTGAACGCAAACTGCGGCAAAACCGATGGATGCCGGAAATAGGTACTCCCGGCCCGCCGCGCGGCCGGTGACCGATTCATTCGCCGACCTACTGCTGCGCCATCGTGCGCGGGCGCGCGTCACCCAGCGCGAGTTGGCGACCCGCGCGGGTGCCGCTCCCCGCTCCGTGCAGGACTGGGAAGCAGGCGCGGGCTACCCCAGCGCCGAGCGCCTGCGGGGGCTCATCGCCGCGCTCCTGGAGACCGGCGGTCTGACGGCCGGCCATGAAAACGAAGAGGCAGAAGCACTATGGACTGCCGTGCAGCGCAAGGCGTTGCGAATGCATGCGCCGTTCGAGAGTACCTGGTTCGCCGGCCTGCTCGACGCGCACCCTGCAGCCGCA
>JAFAPL010000593.1 GCA_019247135.1 Chloroflexota bacterium
CGCGCGCATACAGCGGGTACAGACGCCGGTCGTCGATGTCGAGGCCGAAGAACGCTGGCTGGAACGATACGCCGAGCAGGCCCAGCTGTTGTGCCCGAACCGCCTGTGCGACGATAGCGTTCGGTGACGGGTTGCCGATGTCCACGCATCCAATCCCGACGAACCGCGTTCGATGCTCGTCGACCACGCGACGAAGCCTCTCATTCAGGGCGTCGGCGTCCTCGCCCCCCTCCGACTCCGCGTGCATCACTGCCTGCGAGATGCCTTGCTCCTCCATCACGGCAAGCAACCCATGCAGAGTCCCGGAGTTCATCTTGTCCGTCAGCCCCAAAACCCTGTCATACTGCTCCGTCTGGCGGGACGGCGCCTGATAAGTCTTCGTCGCGCGGCGATCCTGCGGAAGTCGCACACGCGCGTCGATAATCGTCATCACGCTTTCGCGCGGGCCACCTTCTGGTAGCGGCGGCACAAAGAGGCCGTTTGGTTTGCGAGCAGCATTCCCGCAATTCAACCCCGCCGATCTCGAGGCGGCAAGCTCGGCGCCGAAAATTGTGTGCAGGTCGCGGCGAAGGCCCGCACCGCCGGACTGTCGTAGTCAGGCTTGGTCTTGGAGGCGATCGCAGCTTTTCCGCAGGCCATCATGATTCCTCACCGCGGGGCAAAGCGACCTCGTCGACGACCCTTGCACACCTCGAGCGCGGGTTCGATGTTGCCCGTCTCGCCGAGCATGGCGGCCAGTCGTACGCTCGCCCGGTGGTACTTCTCCAGGTACTCGTCCGCGTTGGGACGGTCCGCGGGGCCGATCGCTCGCCCAGGCGTAGGTGTCCGCGCCCGGCCAGATGGCTTCCCACGGTGCTGGTCTTCGGAGCCGTTCAGCCAGGCTGTGCGGCAAGGAACGCCAGCAGCTCCCGAGCCTTGCCGTGGACGACCCTCCAGCCGGAGCCGCCGAGCGTCGGGGCCGCGCAGTTCGAAGCGGCCGTGAGTCGCCAGGGCGCCCAGCATCTCACGCGTTTCGAGCTTGCCCGTCGCTCATTCGCGATTCAGCCCCAAGTGCTCCCTCGCTTTTCTCCACCAGCGCTGCGACCTCGAACAACTCCACGCGCGCCTGCTCGGCACCCGCAATCTGGGCACCCTGCCGACGCATTTCGGCCATGGCCGCGTCGCTCGCGGCGCGGTGCTCGGCTGAGTCCCAAACGGAGGCTACGAGCGAGCGGCCGCTCGCGGCGGTTGACGCCCATGATCAGGGCGCGGAAGCCGTGCTGCTCCCTCACCAGCGGGGCGACCCGCTCGCGGACAAAGGCGATTGTTTCGTCGAGCTTGGCGGGCGTGCCGTGCAGGTCGACAAGGCGCGTGAAGGTGTGCTCGCGCGGCGGGGCACGTCGCTCCTGGCACACGATTTCGAACTGGTCCGTCTCCCGCGTGCGCATGCCAACCGACTCTCCCCTGCGCGTCCTGGCGATGTGGCCGGGCTCGCTGGCCCGCAGCGCCTCCTCACTTTCCCAGTAGCCCACCGACACGCCTGTCCCCATCTGCTGATCCACCAGCGCCGTGGTGGCTATCCAGCCGGGCTGGCTCTGCAGCTCCCGCCGCAGGCTCTCGCGGTCCGCGGACAGCCACCGCTCGACCGCACCAGCGGTCCATGTGACACGCACGAACATGCCCTGTACCCCCTCTCGCCGACGCCGCCCCCCGTCGGGGCGTCGGCACGCCAGCATCTTATAGCGGCGGACCCGAGCGTCATGCGCGGGTCTGCTCGGCGAGACCTAGGCGGAACCGACCAGAACGATCTTCGAGTCGGCACCTCGGTGGCGGAACTCCTTCACCGTTGCATACTCGGCAGACCGGTACCAGGCGCGTGCCTGCTCCAGGCTGCCGAACTCCACGAGCGCCAGGAGGGCTGGATGCCAGTCGCCTTCGATGTTCTCGGCTGGTCCTGCGAAGGCGACGCGCCCGCCGTACGGCTCGAGCGTTCGGCCAAAGCCCGCGAGGTACTGCTGGCGGGCGGCATCGTCTTTCCAGACCACTTCAGCAATCAAGTACGCACTCATCCCGAGATCATAGGCCTGGTGTGCTGGGCCCGATCCTCGCACGGACGCGCTCGGTCTGCTGGCTTGGGAGTCTGCGGGCGGGGTTAGCGACGAATGCGGCGGCCTATACGGGTGTCAAGCCGGCTACTGATTGCGATCATCAGCCACGCGGCCTGGACAAGCGGTGCTTTTATCAAGTCGCGCGAGTGCGTGTGATTAAAGGTTGTGTCACCAGCCGCGAATCCGGGCGCCCTGAGATTGGACCGCTTCGACTCGGCTGTGCCACGTCTCGACGAACGCATCGGCGTCAATATCCACCACCGCTTGCGTGGGACGGCCGTCTGGGACCTCGACGAAAGACAGTACTTCGCCGTTGAGTTCCGTCCTGAGCGAGAGTTCCTCCACCGTTGCCCCCGACCAGCCGACTGCCACGGCGCAAGTCACCGGGTCCCAGTGGAAGTTCAGCAGGTCGTTCGGCAATCCACTAAATGACTGGGCCAGCCTGCTGAAGCTCGCGTCGCTGGCATTGACTTCCGACTGACGAGCGAGCAATTCGCCGAGCGGGCCGCTGGCGCGCAGGCGAGGAAGATCAGCTAACCGAAGATGAGCCGCGCGAGCAGGGCTAAATTCGTAAGCGCGCCGATTGCGATAACCGTGGCGCCCTGCTCGATGCTCTCGCCAAGCAGGTTGAGAGCAGCACCGGCCGCGGCGGGCCTCGGGATTACCGGTTCGGGCCAGTAGCGAGTCGATCCTGCTCGATAATTCCATTGCAAATCAATCGCGGATGGCCGATCAGGTTTGCTGACCAGCACATATAACAGATTCTTGGCGGGCGAAAAGAGATGAACGACTGGGGACCAGTTTTCGACGTTCACCTGCATGCCTCGCGCCCCGAGCGGTTTGCTCGCGCAGCGGGCGCTGGTTTCGGCGCGCACCGGAGGACCGCTGGCACCAACCAGACCGATCCGGAGCAGTTGCTTGCCAACACCGTGGCGTGCATGGACCAGGCGGGCGTCCGACGTGGGCTGCTGAGCGGCGAGCAACAGCTGGTTCAGGCCTGGGTTCAGGCGTACCCCGAGCGCTTCCTGCCATCGTTTGTTCCGGGCGAATCAGCCGACGGACATAGTGCGATGGCCGCCCGCTTCGAGGAAGAGGCTCAGAGCGGTCGCTGGCGCGCGATGGGCGAGCTCGGGATCCCATACGCCGGTCAACCTCTGAATACGCACACGCTGTTTCCGTACTATGCCGTGTGCGAGCGACTGAGACTGCCGGTCTTCTTTCACTGTGGTCTGGACGGGCCCGACCCTCAGCGTCTCGTGGCTCCCGAGTTTCGCGTGGAGTTGGGCGATCCCCTGCTTTTGCAGGACGTGCTCATCCACTTCCCGGACTTACGTGTGGTCATCATGCACCTGGGTTGGCCGTTCTTCGATCACGCGCTGTACATGCTGTATGCGTATCCCAACGTCTACGTCGACACCGGTGTGGTGAACTGGATCCTTGGACGAGCTCTATTCGAGCGGATGATGCGCGAAGCCCTCGAAACGGTCGGCTGCGACCGCATACTGTTTGGATCGGACCAGATGGTTTGGCCGCAGATGATTGGTCCAGCGGTCGAGGCAATTGTCCGGTTGCCATTCCTGTCCGACACCGATCGGCGTCGGATCCTCTGGGCGAACGCGGCGGAACTGCTCGCATGAAGGGACGACCGCGGTAGGCGCAGGTAGCCACAAGTTGCGCCCCAAAGAAGACCCAGGTACGCACATGCTGATTTGGCGACTAACGCTCACACTGGGCACGTCGGCCATTGTCGGAACAGGCCGTCACTTTATGAAGCCGCTAGCCCAGCTCCGCGAAGAGTCGTCGGAGGAGACCAACGAACCCGAGCAGTCCGTATCGGGAGCCCACACCAAGAGGCCGACTGGAACGCGCGCACTCGCAACCTGACTACCAGGAGGATTGGATGTCCAACTTGATGATGATGCAGACCAGCACTGGCACCACGAACCCCGCGGTCGTGCTGGCCGGGCTCGTGTTGAACCTGGTCGTGTCCCTCGTCATCTATGTCATCTTCGTGATCGGCGCCTGGAAGGTGTTCACCAAGGCCAACCGACCAGGCTGGTGGTCGATTATTCCGATCTTGAACGTGATCGTGCTGCTGCAGATCTCGGGCCGCTCCGGCTGGTGGATCCTGGGCTACATGGTGCCGCTGCTGAACCTCTTCGTGCAGGTCCGTTGGGGCGTCGAAATGGCACACGCGTACGGGCGTGGGATCGGGTTCGCCATCGGCCTGATCTTTCTGGAGCCGCTGTTCCTGGTCATCCTCGGCTTTGGCGACGCACGCTACGTGGGGCCCGCGACGCAGTCGCAGCAGCCCGCGCGGGCGCCGGCTGTTTGAGGCTGTGGTCAGCCTGCACTCTTGTCGGCTGTACATGGTCAGGACCCACGCTCGGCGCCGCGACGCCGGGTGCGCCTGAGCTCAGCCAGGTTCTGCACGATCAGCAGGACCAGCAGCCCGATCAGGACGACGATGAGCAGTGTCTGCCAGAAGTCTTTGATGAGGATCACGGCTGTCACCATCGCCAGCGCGATAGCCACGTTGAGCAACGCCCCGACGAGTCGCCGCTGAACCATGGCTTCAATCAAGAACGCCACGCTCACCACGGCAACCGCCCACAGTGGCCAGCCCGCCGGGGCCACGACCCATATGGCACAGAGCGCGAGGATCAGCAGGGCGCCGCTGAGCGCCCCCCAGATGTCGATCAGCCGCGCACGCGCGCCAAGCGCTGGCTCGGGGCGGTGACGGTGTCGGATGTGCGCCTGGGGGTCGACGCTTTCTCCTTGGCCGAGTCGCTGTTGATGAGAGCGCAGCGCGAGGAGCCGCTCGTCGAGCATTGAGGCGCGGGCAAGCAAGCCATGCAGCTCACGCTCGGCCGCCTCGAGCAGACCGTCCTCACCAGCACTGGCATCGGCCGCATCGAGCGCTTGCTGCTGGAGCGCGAGACCGCGCACCGAGGACCGCTCCAGGTCGATCTGCTCGGCCAGAGCGGCTCGCTGCTGCTCGAGCCGCCCCACCTCGCACGCGAGGTCGTGCTGGCTCCTGCTGGGCGGGCTCACTTTGTCCAGCCCTGCCCAGCCGAGCGGGTCGTACCAGCCAGCGCGGATCGAGCCGTCGCGGTTGTACTTGGGTCCGGCCGGCGCGCGCTCGCCGCCGAACGGGTCGCCGGTATCCAGGCCCCACAAGCCGCGATACTGCTCGGCCCAGGCCGACGTGTGTGTCAGCAGCACTGCTGACCAGCCCTGGGCCTCGCCGGGGCCGATGCGGCGACCATCGCCGCGCGCGTAGTCGACGAACGGCACGCTGAAAAGTGCCCTCGTCTCCTGGTCGATCGCGCCCAGGTTGCCCTGACCAAGTCGCTGCGCCCAGAAGCGGCGGAGCTCGACGACGACATTGCGCACGGGCCGTAGC
>JAFAPL010001033.1 GCA_019247135.1 Chloroflexota bacterium
AGGCTTCACGGACCAGGCGTATGACGAAACCGTGCACGCCCGAACAATCGCTGAGCGTTTTGGCGCCGAGCACACGGAGGTCAAGCTCCGCGAGGATGAGCTGCTCGAGAGACTGCCGACCGCCGTCGGCGCCATGGACCAACCGACAGGTGACGGCGTCAATACGTACATCGTCGCCGGATCGGTCCGTCGCGCGGGCATCAAGGTCGCGTTGTCTGGCCTGGGTGGTGACGAGCTATTTGCGGGCTATCCAAGCTTCAGGCGATTGCGGCGGGCGTCGCGCATGCTCCGTGTCTGGGGACGCACACCACGGGCGCTCCGACGCCTGGCAGCGGCGGGCGTGCGCACGATCGGTGGTTCTTCGGTGCATGCCTCGAAGATCGCCGCGCTGGTCGCCAGCGACGGCCGGCTCGCGGAGTTGTACGCACCTTTGCGCCAGGTTCTCGCACCAGCGCAAGTCCGCGCCCTGCTAACCACGGAGTGGAGGGAAATGAGCATGGCGGCGGATCCGTACGTGCCGCTGCTCGACGACGCCTTCACACAACATGCTGACTCTGACCGGTTCCTGTCGCGGGTGTCATACGCGGAAGCACGCACTTATATGCACGACGTACTGCTGCGCGATACAGACCAGATGAGTATGGCGCACGCTCTCGAGGTCCGCGTTCCTTTGCTCGACCACGTGCTCGTCGAGTACGTGCTTGGACTACCCGACGTAGAAAAGACTCCGAACGGCACACCCAAGCGACTGCTCGTCGAAAGTCTTGGCGGCCTGTTGCCCGAATCTGTCGTGCGTCGGCCAAAGCAAGGATTTCAGCTGCCGTTCGAGCCATGGATGCGCGGACGGCTGCGCGCTTACTGTGAGGAACGACTGGCCCCCGATCGGTTGGGGGGACGCGGTATTCTACGGCCCGATCGGCTGCAGCAACTCTGGAAATCCTTTGTCGACGGCAAACCAGGCGTCTCGTGGTCACGCCTGTGGGTCCTCGTGGTGCTCGAGGACTGGCTGGAGCGAAACATGCATGCCTGACACGCGCGATTTCGCGATCCTGGTGCCGTCCTTCAATTCCACCGGCACGGTCGACGCCACTCTCCGCTCGATTCAACAGCAAAGCGGCGGGCTTAATCGTATAGCTCAGGTGGTCCTGTCCGATGACGCCTCGGCGGACGACACAGTCAATGTTGCGAGAGCCTGCTGGACCTCTGACGTACCTCTCCGGATCCGCAGGCAGGGGCGCAGAACCGGCGAGTGCGGCAACGTCAACGGCGCCTTCGCCGAGTTGCCGGAGACAGTCCGGTGGGTGCTGATTCTGCACTCCGACGACATGGCCAGGCCCGAATGGCTGCGAGTCATGCTGCGGGCTGCCGACGGTGCCTCATCCAATGTGGCCAGCATCACAGCCAGCTGGGACGTCTTGCTGCCAGATGGTCGCCTTGTACCTGGCGAGCAGCGCGATCCGACTGAATCCGCACTTGTTCACGGCAACCAGGAATGGATCCAACGCTGGGTCATCGAAGGCTGTTGGTGGAAGATAACGTCGTGTTGCATTCGGCGAGACGTCTTCCTCGCCACTGGAGGCCTCGACTCCAGCTTTCGACAAATGTACGACGTCGAGTTCATCCTACGCGTTCTGAGAGCTGGCTACGACGTGCTATACGTGCCAGCGAGTCTCTCGATCTATCGAGTCCATGACCGGAGCGTGACAGCCAATAGTTTCCGTCGTAACTGGGACCTCATCGACAATTTTCTCATCTTCTGCGAGTTCATGACCTATCTGGACAAGGCTCACAAGCAGCGCGGCTATTACCTGCAGGCGCGCAATGCGGCGCACCGTGTGCTGGATTCGGTCAAGCGCCGCCAGTTTCGACGCGCTGCCAGCGCCGTTCGGCTTGGTGCAAACATCGGCGGCTCGTATTTGCGATACCTGCTACCGAGAGCGTGATGCGCGTACTCCACGTTATCCCAGCAGTTGCGCCGCGCTACGGCGGACCGAGCTACGCCATTGTGGGCATGGCCAGAGCACTCCGAACAGCCCAGACGGACGTGTTGATCGCCACCACAGACGCAGACGGAAGTGATCGGCTGCCGCTGCAGCTCGAGTCGCGTGTCGACTGGCAAGGTGTACCCACGATCTTCTTTCATCGCCAGTGGACCGAAGCCTGGAAGTACTCGCACCCACTCGCACGCTGGCTCGCGACGCACGTCGCCGACTGGGAGGTCACGCACATTCATGGCGTGTACTCGCATGCGTGTGTCGCGGCCGCCAGCGCCAGTCGAGCGCACGGGATTCCGTACATCGTTCGTCCGTTCGGCACCCTGGACCCATGGAGTTTGCGGCAAAAGCCGCTGCGCAAGCGGGTTCTGTGGTGGCTGAGCGTCAAGCGAATGCTTGCAGGCGCGAGCGCGATTCATTACACCACCGCGTCAGAACAGCGGCTCGCTGAAGGCCCACTCGGCCTGTCTCGAGGCGTCGTTGTTCCACTCGGGGTTGAGGATGCCTTTCTGGATGCACCTGTTGTCTCGCCGCCGTTCCGCGAGACGCTTCCACAGCTCGGGAAACATCCGTATGTGTTGACGCTCGGCCGTTTACACCCGAAAAAAGGCATCGAGTTACTGATCGACGCATTTCTGGATGCGACGGACATGCGGCACCTGCAGCACTGGCGACTGTTGGTTGCCGGAGACGGCGACGCGAATTACGTGAACCGCCTGAAGGCGTTCGTGCGCACTCACAACGCCGAGCAGAGAGTCCTGTTCGCGGGCTGGGTCGACGGACGGCGCAAGATGGCGGCCCTCCAGGACGCGGGCCTCCTTGCTCTGACATCGCATGCAGAAAACTTCGGACTCGCGGTAGCCGAAGCACTGGCATGTGGCATCCCCGTTGTTGTCAGCGAGCATGTAAATCTCGCCGATGAAATCTTGAAGGCGCAGGCGGGCTGGATCGTGCCGCTGCAGCCGACGGCAATTGCAGCCACGTTACAGGAGGCTTTGTCCGGAGATGCCGAGCGGCGCTGGCGCGGGGCCAATGCACGCGCCTTCGCGCGTTCCGAATTTCGCTGGTCCAACATTGCTTCAGCACTGCTCGAGGTCTATACCGGCGTGTGCAGCAAAAACTAGTATGTCGCACCTGCCTGTCCTCGCCACGATGTACAACGAGCAACTGAACCTCCCCGCCTGCCTCGAGAGTACGCGCGGTCTTACGCCCGTCGGAGCTCCGCCGCGAAATTGGCACCTTGTCCGAGGACCGCGAGCAGCCGCGCAATGTGTATGCAGGTTTTTATCTGAACCGTCGCCAGATCTTTCGTGGACGGTGGATTCTGCATGGCTACTACCCAAAATACCTGCTCAAGCTGTTCAAAGTATCACGCGTTCAACTCGACGAGCGTGATCTGAACGCCGCGCCTGAAAGCGTGCGCGTGCGTCGATCGCCAACGATCCTCATCCTGTGTGCACTCATCGGCTCGGTTGGCGTATCCCCGCGGCCATCGGCAAGCCTGGCGGCCGCGTGCGTCGCGCTGCTAGGCCTGGGTGCGTTTCATGTTGCTTCGAGTATTTGCCGCAGCGTGGGGAATCTGAGGCGCGCCGTTGTCGCAGTCGTGTGCGTCGCTCCTCTACTGGCGATCGGCGGCGTGGCTGTCATGCAGGCCCCGCCTGCCAAACTCTTCGGTGCCGCGGGGCTCTACGTACACCTGGCCGACTGGACCTCCGGACCGTTCGTTTCGACGCTGGTCGCCGGCCGGCCGTCCGCGAACGAGGTGGCGGCGATACTCGTCTGTTGTGCACCTCTCGCCGTAGCGCTCGCGGTTGCCCCTGGACGGAGTCGCACCCGCGTTCTGGGAGTTGTCTGTACTCTGGTGGTCGCCGGCGGGCTACTTGTTACGCAATCCCGCGCCGGCGTGCTGGCGCTGGCAATCACGTTGCTGCTATGGGGTGCCTGGTTGCGACCCAAATCGATGATGCTCTTCCTGGCCTGCGCCAGCCTTGTCACACTTGTCGGGCTTGGCCCGGAACGCATGCTCCTGTTCGCGTTCGACGACGCCACCACGTCACCCGGCGCGAGCATCGGCAGGCGCTACGACATGTGGCGTCAAAGCGCGAGCATGCTCCTCGACATGCCCATTACGGGAATTGGCCTGAACGCCTTTTGGGACGTGCTGCAACAGTTCTATCCGATGCCGCAGGCCGTCGATCCGTCCGTGGCCCAACATGCTCACAACCAGTATCTACAGATCGCCCTGGACGTGGGACTGCCAGGCTTTGTTGGATTGACCTTGTTGACCGGGCAGGCTGTTCGGTCTGGCCTCGGCGCGCTCAGATCAGGGACCAACACAGTGCTTGCCGCTGGCTTGCTTTTCGGACTCTGTGCGTACGCGATACATGGGCTCGTGGATGCAGTCGGTCTGGGCTCGCGAAGTCTACTCGTCGTCTGGACTTTCCTCGGCATGTTGAACGCGTCCGGGTCGATGGCCCTTCAGCGTCGATCGTCGGCAATGACAGCAGGGCAGCCTACACGCCGCAACTTTGCCGTTCTGCGCGGTGCCATCGCAGTGGGCTGTTGCGCCGCGCTCGGTGGACCAATCGCGCTGAACGCGGCCAACGTGATCCTGCATCGGCCTGACGCGGCAGCCCTGGCTGAGAGCGCCACCCTGCAACAAACGGTGGCGGTGGCAAATCTGCTCGCCTGGGGCCCGTTTCGAGCGCGCGTCTGGGCAGCCCGCGCAGAAGCCGCGCACCTCGGCGGCGACACCAATCTGGAGCGCAGTGCATTGCAGTCCGCACTCACCTCCCGTTCGCCATGGGACACCAGTCTGGTGCTACGCCTGGCGGATCTCGACGTCGGACGCGGCGATGACGATGCCGCGGTGGCGACGTGGCGTGCGGCCGGGCTCGCGAACGTGCCACTTGGCCGAGCCGCGGGATTACCTCACGGTACTGCGCTGTGGTGGCTGGGACTCGCCGAGCGCGTGGACCCGAGCGATTGGCGGCCGTACGCCATGGCAGCCAGCATGCTCAAGTACGAGCAGCCGCGGCGGGCCCACACACTGCTGAGCCAGGCGCTGAGCCTAAGAGGCGTTGATTCCGCGCGATCTGTCATCGCCGGCCGGCTGCAAGACCCGGCCGCGCCTCTGCCAGCTGACGTTCACGCAACGCACTCGGCCCTGGATTCCGAGCTATTTGTCGAAGCATCTGAGCAACTCCAGGCGCAGCCGGATCTCGACGGCGCGATGTACGCGGCGCGCCTTGCAGCGGAGGCGGACGCGGCCAATGCCGAGGCGTGCGCACGCGCCCGCGAGCTGCGCGTCAGCGTGGCGTGTCCGTCATGATGAACCTCCGAGTACCTCGATGCCAGACTTCACCAACGATGCCCCAAGCGTGCAAAGGCGGACGTCGGTGCTGCCGGCAGGCCAATGGTCCAACGACAACCGCCGGGTCGTACGCAGCGGAGCGAAGTGGTCACGCACAAATTGAGACTCGTCGCCGATGCCGGCTGCCACCTCTGTCGCAAGATCCGAACCGCCGCGGTTGCTGTGGCGCCGCAGTCACAGTGCGTCCGGTTGGCCGGAGAACGTTGCAGGAGCGTCGTCATTCACCCGCCCGAACTCATTGCCCATGAGCAACGTATTGAGACCGGAGGCGCGTAGGCTTGCCGTTGGCAGGCGTGTTGGGCCCATCGGCGATTCCGTTGAGGGTGAGCAGGCCGCTGAATGTTGTGGTCTCCATGAGCGCGCCGGTCGCGGCAAAATTCCCCCGTGTCGAGGACCAACGTGCCGTTCGAATTCGGAGCGATCAGACGGTCAGGCATGCCGTCCTGCACACCCCCTGGTAGAACATCGTCTCAGCAATGAGCTCGCCCCCGTGAAGCTCGTACACGACGTTGCTGGCACAGCCGGCGCCGTCCCACGTACTGCGCCCGAACCGCGAGAATGCCACGCCGTCCGCTTCGAGCATGTGCTGATCCGTACCGGATGGACCGCCCCAAACAATCTTTGTGTCAGCTGGATCATGGCCCAGCAACGTGATGTACTTGACTCCGACCTGCCCGCCGGCTCCGTGCCCCAGGTGCAGCGTGGAGGTAATGCGGCACGTGCCTGGCTGGATGTACAGCACCTTGCTCCCACTCCGTCCGAGCGTGTTGAGCCGGTCCTGCAACAGAGCCGTGTCATCCTGGCCAGTGCAGTGGACCTGACGCCAGGACGGGAATGGGCCGACGAAGGCTTCGACTTTTCGAGGGCCTTGCGCATCTGCGATGTCCCAGGTAGCGCCAGCCAACCCGAGCACGACGAACCAAAGGCACGAGGCGCGAAACAAAGTCGCGGTAGGCATATAACGCCTCGGAGCAGTCTGGCTGGACACCAGTCTACCGCTCTCGGCCTCAGTTCAAACTCAACGACGCCATACGCTTGTTACACGGTTCGGCGTCACGTCCTCGAGTCCTTGCGAACCAGGCAGGATTCGCAGACCTGCCGGGCACATTCACTACACGCAACACGATGGAGGCGCGCCCGCACATGGACGTAATTACGATCGTCGAAAGTCTTCTTCGACGTTGGTGGCTCGTTCTGCTGATGTGCGCGGCGGGTCTCGCCTGCGCGTACTACCTCGCCATCAACGCCCCGCGCCGCTATCAATCCACGGTCAGTCTGCAGCTGAATCCGGCTGCCACCAGCTCCTTCCTGCCGTACCAGTCCGATGCCAGCGTCGGATCGAGCAACCCTGTTGCCGTTCAAGCGGCCTCATACCAGGAGGTCCTGCGCAGTCGCACCTTCGACCAGGTGGTCGTCCAACAACTGAACCTGCAGTTGCCACCCGAGGCGATCGGCGGCGCCATCAGCACCCAGCTCGTTCCAAACACGAACATCCTGCACTTGAGCGTGACGTGGGACAATCCGTCCGACGCCGAACAGCTCGCCCAGCACGTGGCTGAGATCTTTATCGCCGAGAACCAGCGACGCCAGCAGTCGCAGCCCGGCGTGCAGGCTCAGCTCGCGGACATGGAGCAGTCGGCGCGTGACATGCAAGCGCGGCGCGGCCCACTCCAGCAACAGCGTGACCGCCTCGAGGAGGCGGTCGCACGCGGCGATCTGAGCCGCCTGAGTGACCTGTCGGCGCTCGAAACGCGCCTTTCCGACCTGGACACGAGCTACGCCAATCTCTTGGTGCAGATGAGCCGCTTGCGCGGGAGCTTCGACACCGCGGTCATTCTCGACACGGCGACACCCGCACACTCGACCGACTCTGTGCCGCTGACACAGGCGCTCGTCTTTGGCGTATTGGCCGGTGCCGCCGCCGGCGCCGTTCTGAGCTTCCTGCTCGAGAAATTCGCGGACAAGGTCCGTGCTCCGTCCGACGCGGTCGCGGCGAGTGGGCTGCCACTGGTCGGGCGCATCAAACACATGCGCGGCGGAAAACGCCTGGTGGCACTGGCCGCTCCTCAAAGCGCGACCACCGAGGCATTCCGATCGCTACGAACAGCGATCCTGCTCAGTTCGGGCGTGCCACCACAGTGCATCGTCGTCACCGGCGCCGAACGCCACGACGGTGCGACCTTCGTGGCCGCGAATCTCGCGATCGTGCTGGCACAGGCCGGGCGACGCGTCCTCCTCGTCGACGGCAACTTGCGCAAACCGGCGCTGCACGCGCTCTTCAACATCTCAAATACGACTGGCTTCGCTGATCTGCTGCGCTTATCGCGCAATGGTGCGCAGGACGGCGCACAACCCAGCGATGTTCCGCAGCTGTCGATCATGCCGGCCGGCGCACCAATGCCAGACGTCGGCGAAGTGCTGACGCCCGATCGTGTTGCGCGAGCCTTCGAACACCTGCAGGGTAAGTGGGACACCGTTATCATCGATGGTGCCGATCTGAGCCGGACCGCCGACACGCTGGTGCTGGCTCACGAAGCAAGCGCGTGTATTGTTGTGGCTCGATCCTCGAAGACAACGCGAGGCGCACTCGCCAGCGCGGTGGCCGCGCTGGACGGAGCGTCAGTTCAGCTACTCGGCGTCGTTTTGAATGACGAACATCCGCGCCCGCTGGGTCGCTTCGTTCGCAGCCCTCAGTACCGACCCGGTTTCGAAGTGACCAGCCCGGCGCTGGAGCCCGGGCAAGTCCGCCTCCCACGCAGCAACGGCCATCCGACTAGCGATTCCTGGAGGGACTAACACATGCAAACACCCAAACGCCACGCTTGGGTTCTCGCAGGCCTGTGCCTCACAAGCGCACTCGTCGGCTGCCAGGTGATTCCGCAACCAAGCGTTCCCGCTCCCAAGGTGGCGCCTGGCGCTTCTAGCGCGACCAACGGCCAGCAGGGCAATGTGCAGGCTGGCGGCAGCGCCACCACGACGACCAATACACCCTCAACCACCTACACCGTCAAACCGAAGCCGCTGCAATCGAACCTCCAGTTGAATGGCCGCGTCGCCCCCTCGCGCACGGCTGACCTCACGCTGCACGGAAGTGGCACCGTCACACAGATCGACGTCTCACCCGGCCAGGACGTGTCGCAAGGCGCCCCACTCGTCGAGTTCGCGCTCGACAATGCGTCACTTCAGGCAGCGCGCACGCAGGCCAGCATGGCGGAGCTGACGTACGAGAGTGAACGCGACAAGCTCGCCACCGCAAACGCGGGAGCCTCGCCCGACACGGTCCAGCAACAGCGAGCGGTCATCGAACGCGACAAGGCCGAGAGCGAGAAAGTCCAACAGGAGCAGGCGACCGCCCAGACAACGGCTGATGCCACCCAGGCAAGCCGCGTCGCCGCCAAAGACCAGGCCGACCGAAAAGTTGCCCTGGCACAAGTCCAACTCAAGTCCGCCCAGGACGCATTGACGACCGCCCAGTCGAGCGCCAAACACGCGCAGGATGATGCCCAACGTGCGCAAGATGCGGCGCAAGCGGCGCAGGCCGCAGCCCTGGACGACGCGAACACCGCCGTGGCGAACGCGAAGCAGGGCGTGACAACGGCGCAGCGCCAGGTCGACGAGGCGACCATCAAACTCACGCACGCGAAGCTGCAGTGGTCCACGACCAGTGCCGAACAGGCCGTCGAAAGCCAGCAGTTGAAGCTCGATCAGGACAACGACGCTCTCAAGGACGCGACCGCCACGCAGAAAGCATCGGCGACCGCGACCGCGGCGCAACAAGCGGCTGCCGATGCGGCGGTATTGTCCGTCAAACGCGCTATCACCGCCGATACGCTCGAGATGCAGCACCTCAAGACCCACCTGGACACTGCGCGCGTGGTCGACGACCAGGACGTGAAGCTTGCCCAGATGGATCTGGACGGCGCCAAGGACGGCCTCACGCAAGCGCAGACGACCTTGCAGCAGGCGCAGGACAAAGTGCAGAAACTGTCCAAGCAGTCCGCTGCCGCGAGCACGCCAGGCACATCTGGGACGTCGAGCCAGACCAAAGGTCAGCTCGATCCTGATTCGGCACAGGCCGCGGTAATCCAGGCACAGCACGCGGTGGAAGCCCAGACGCTCAACTTGCAGGACACGCAAGCCGCGGCCCAGGCAGCGGCCGACGCGGTAGCCAACCCACAAGCAGCCGTCGCGCAGGCGGGTCAGGCGCTCAGCGCAGCTCAGGCGCAGTTGCAGGCTGATCAGGCCAAACTCACGCAGCTCACCAGTGGCAACTCAAACGCAGATGTAAAGACGGAGCAGGCACGTGTCGACCTCCTGCGTCAACAGGCTGAAGAGGCCGCCGCCGCGGCACAGCCGGTGGTTCAACTGAAAGCGCCATTCGATGGCACCGTGACCGAGGTTGGTGTCAACACCGGACAGACCATCACGCCTCTGCCTGGCAACGTGGACGCGAGCGTGACCGGGACAGCGGCAACCGCAGGTCAGACAAGCGATGGACGCCCGGTGGCGGTCCGACTTGTGGCCTCAGGTGGGAGCGCCGTCGTGGCGGACGTCCAGGAATCCGACGTTGGCCAACTCGACGTCGGCCAATCGGTGGACGTGACCTTCCCTGGCGTGCAGGGGCAGCAAGTCACCGGGACCGTGGGCGACATCGCGTCGAGTCCAGCACCGCGGACTGGCAGCGAGACATCCGTGGCGTATCCCGTGCGCATCGATCTGCCCAATTTGCCGCCTGGCGTGCGGATTGGCATGTCGGCCAACATCAACGTCAGTGGGCTCAACGCTGGGGCCGGCGGCAGTACGCTGACGGTGCCGCGGACGGCGCTGCGCAGCGTGAACGGACAGACGGTCGTGACGACCATCGACCCGAACGGCCAATCGCATGACACGCCCGTGCAGCTTGGGCGCACGCTGGGCAGCGACATCGAAGTGCTGAACGGACTGAAAGACGGCGACACGGTCGCGGTCTACGAGCCGCCGACGATGGCGGGTCAGACGCAGACCCAACCCTAGACACCCCCGAGCCGCTCGGGCTACCGCGGACTCTTTCACAAGAGCCTCGCGGTAGCTTTGTCTTTGCCACCCAGTCAGTTCGCTGATTGACAATAGTTCATGCCGGCCATATACTACGCTTCAGACTAAATAAATCATCTGGAGCAAGCACATGTCAGGCGCTGCCGCGCCGCCCGTCACGGACGGCGTGTTGTCCACACCCCCACCTTCATCCGACGAGCTCCTGCGCCTCGCGCAAGCCGTCGCACGAAACATCCATTCCGCAGACCTCCCGTCGTGGTGCGCCGTCGACCTCACCATGCCGCAGCTCAAGGCGCTGTTCCTGGCTCGCTCCGACACCGGCGCAAGCCACGGCGACATCGCCCGCGCACTCGGCGTCACCCTGTCCACCGTAACCGGCATCGTCGACCGACTCGTCGAGCACGGGCTCGTGGAGCGTCGCGCAGACCCGACCGATCGCCGTCTCAGCCGTGTCGTCGCCACGCAGGCCGGCAACGACCTCATCGACCGCCTGTGGGCGAGCCGCCACGAGAGCCTGGCCCGAATCCTCGAGCGCCTCTCGCCGGCCGACCGCGCCGCGCTGCATCGTGCGTTGCTGCACGTCGCCGGCGTGATTGGAGCCGCGGCATGAACACCCGAACGAAACTGGCCGCCACGGGGCTCAGCGCGCTGACGGTCGTAGCCGTCGGCCTGGCCGCGTGCACGCCTGTGCCGTCCAAGAGCAGTCCAGCGGCGATCAGCCTGCCGGCGACGCCCGCGACCCGCGGAGACATCCAGCAGACGCTGTCGTTGAGCGGCGACGTCCGAGCGCAGGACCAGATCACCGTCCTTCCGAAAGCGAGCGGGCGCGTCCAGGAAGTCCTCGTCGACGTAGGCTCGCCCGTTCACGCCGGCGACACGATCGCACGACTCGAAGCAGACGACCCCGGCCTCGCGGTGCTCCAGGCGCGCGCGGCGCTTTCGTCGGCAGAGGCAAAGCTGGCCACCGTACAAGCGGGTGGCAAAGCCGACGACATCACGGTGGCGCAGGAAACGCTCGCTCAGCAGCAGGCGAAGCTCGCGGCGATGCGGGCCCAGGGTCGGCCCGAAGACGTTGCAGTCGCCCAGGCAACCTTGGCAGCCCAGCAGGCCAAGCTCAACCTGATGTTGAGTGGTGGCCGACAGGAGTCGGTCGACCAGGCGCAATCGGCGCTCGACGCGGCCCAGCAGAAGCTCGCGCTCGTCCAGCAAGGTGCTACGGACGACGTACGCCAGGCGGCGGTGAGCGCCGTGAACGTCGACAAGGCCAATGTCGCGTCGGCCGAGGCCGCCTACGCAGCCCTCGGTGGCACCTCCGCGGCCGATCTGGAGAGTCTGCAGACCGCCGTTGACACCCTCAATGCGCAGGTTGCGGCCGCCCAATCGGTCGTCGATTCGACCAACGCGGCTCTGGCGAACCAGACTGGCGCAAGCGGCGCGGACGTTCAGGCCGCCCAAACAGCGTACGACCAGGCGCAGGCCAGCCTCAATGCCGCCCAGGCGGCGCTGAACCAGGCCAACAACCCCACTCAGGCCTCGATTGCGCAGGCCCAGGCGGCGCTCGCGCAAGCGCAGGCTCAGCAGTCGGCCGCCGAAGCCAACCAGACCGCCCTCGAACAGAAAGTGGCCGGCGCGTGCGCGCCAGTGCCCGTTGGCCAGCAGGTCAACCAGCGCACGAATCCACTGACGGGCGCCACCACCGGCACGATCACCACAATCGCCGCGGGGCCGAACGGCACCGCCTGCGACGCCGCGAAATCCTCCGCCGGCGCTGCTGTCGATGCTGGCAACGCGGCCGTAGAGGCGGCTCAGGGCCAGCTCGATCAGCTCAAGCGCGGTGGCGCGCCCGCGCAGCAGGTTGCCTTACAGGCGCAGGTCACGAGTGCCCAGGCGCTGGTCAAGGCGACCAGGGCCCGCCTCGATGCACTGACCAATGGAGGCGTCCAGGCCCAACGTGCGCAGCTGCAGGCCCAGCATGATCAGGCCCAGAGCCAGCTGGTGGCCGCGCAGGATCAGTTGAATGTCGCGCAGGCACGTCTCCAGGCTGCCCAGAACGGCACGCTCGACGCGCAGCGCAAGGCGGCTCAAGCTCAGGTAGCTGCCGCGAATGAGAAACTGACCGCCGATCAGAGCCACCTCGAGCAGCTGGTCGCGGGACCTCAGCCGGAGGAAGTCCAGGCTGCTCAGGATGCCGTCGACCAGGCGAACGCGCAACTTTCGGTCGCGCAGCAGCCTGCCACACCGCAGGACATCGCCGCCCAGCAGGCGGCGGTCGAGGGCGCCAGGCAGCAGCTAGCCAAGGCCGAGGCTCCGTACACGGCCTGGGACATCCAGCAACAGCAGGACGCAGTCGCAGCCGCCTCGGCGCAGCTCGACAAGGCCCAGAACCCGTATACCGACCAGGACGTCGCCACGGCCCAGGCCGGTGTCGATCAGGCGCAGGTTGCGCTCGAACAGGCACAGCTCGGAGTACGCGAGACGCAGGTCACTGCACCGGTCGACGGCGTTGTCTTCGACCGGCAGGTCAGCCCAGGTGCGCTCGTCGGGCCAACCAGCCCGATCGTCACGCTGATTCCGCCGCAGCTGGATGTGGACGTGAACGTCGACGAGACCCAGCTGGGCAACGTGCAGCAGGGTCAGGCGGTCCAGGTCACGGTGCCCGCGTATCCGAACCAGCCCTTCGCCGGCAGGGTCACGGCGGTTGCACCGGCGGTCGATCAGAAGACGCGCACGTCGGCGGTGCACATCCAGCCGCAAGATCCGCAGGGCAAGCTCAAGCCCGGCATGCTCGCGACGGTCACCGTCGCGGTAGCTGACAAGCAGGGCGCCTTGCTGGTCCCACGTGCGGCCCTCACGACCTCAGGAACCCTCAGCCCGAACAGCCAGACCACGATCGTCACCATCGATCCAACGGGCCACGTCCAACATGTGCCGATTCAGATCGGTCTCGCCAACGACTCGATGGTCGAGGTAACCAGCGGACTGACTGACGGCCAGGTGGTCGCCACGGGCAACACCGGCGGCGTCACAGACGGAGAAATCGTGCAAGCGCAAGTCCAGGCGCCGGTCGCGCTGGCAGCGGAGAACAACCAATGAGCATTGCAGTAGAAGAACGCACCGACACGCTGGAGTCAGCGGCGATCGAACAATCAGTCCTCAAAGAGGCGGAGGCCCTCGTGGCCCCCGCGTCGAGACCACGCAAAAAATTGAACCTGCGAAAGCTGATCCTTCCGGCCGCCGCGGTCATCCTGATCGCAGCAGCTGTCGTCGGCATCATGATGTGGCGGCAGAGCCAGCTGTATGTGTCCACGGACAACGCACAGCTCACGGGCACGCCGGTTCAGGTCGGCGCGATGAACGCCGGCCGTGTGCAGTCCGTGCAGCCGACCGTTGGCAGCACGGTTCACAAGGGCGATACGGTGGCCACAGTCGAGCTGCCGTCGCAGATTGGCACCGCGCAAAATGGGCAGGCCAAACTCGGATTTCTCGACTACGGCGACAGCACTGTCGCCGTCCAGTCGCCGATGGACGGAGTCGTGCTGGCCGTGCCAGTCACACCAGGCGCAACCGTTCAGGCCGGTCAGGCCATCGTTACCGTCGTCGATCCGACGCAGATGTACGTCAACGCCAACATCGAAGAGACCAACATCTCGCGTGTGAAAGTCGGCGATTCCGTCACGGTGCACGTCGATTCACTCAATCAAGACGTGCCCGGCCGAGTCGAGGCGATCACGCCGGCGACGGGCGCGACGTTCTCGCTCTTGCCCACCAGCAACACCTCGGGCAATTTCACCAAGGTAACGCAGCTCATTCCGGTGCGCGTCTCCATCAATCTCGGCAACCAGCCGGCGCTGCTCGGAACGTCCGTCGAAGTCAAGATCAACGTGGCACAAGGCTGATGAGCTACAAGTGGAAGGTCATGATCTGCACGATCTTCGGCACGTTCATGACCATGCTCGACAGCACCATCGTCAACATCGCACTCCCGAAGATCACCAATGTCTTCGGAGTGACGGTCACCGAAGGCCAGCTGGTAATTACCAGTTACATGCTGGCGCTGGCGGTCATCATGCCAGCGACAGGCTTTCTGTCCGACACGTTCGGGACCAAGCGCCTGTTCTTGATCACCATGGCGCTGTTCACAGGCGGGTCGCTGTTGTGCGGCCTGGCCTGGAACAACACCAGCCTGGTCGCGTTCCGCGTGATCCAGGGGCTGGGCGGCGGCATGATGAGTCCGCTCGGCATGACCATGCTATTCAAAGCAGTGCCCGTCAGCGAGCGGAATACGGTGATGGGCATCTACGGCCTGCCGCTGATTCTCGCGCCCGTGCTCGGACCGACTGTCGGCGGTTATCTGGTGGAGTACGTGGACTGGCGCGTCATTTTCACGCTCAACGTACCCATCGGCATCGCCGGTATTTTCCTGGGCTCAGCCTGGTTACGTGAAACCGAGCGCATCTCAGGTCTCAAGTTCGACGTGCGCGGCTTCCTCCTTTCAGCCGCCGGATTCAGTGCGCTTCTTCTCGGACTGTCGGACGCTGAAACCGACGGCTGGACCTCGCCAGGCATCATCGCTCGTTTTGTGATTGGGGCAGTCGCGCTGACCGCATGGATCTGGGTGGAGCTCACCGATGACCAGCCGTTGCTGGAGCTTCGGTTGTTCAAGAACCGTACGTTTGCGCTCGCCATGCTGGTCAATTTCGTGCTGACCGTCGGCATGTTCGGCGGACAGCTCCTGGTGCCACTGTTTCTGCAGAGTTTCCGTGGCCTCGGCGCGGCCGAAACTGGTTTGATCACCATGAGTCAGGCACTCGCCATGCTGCCGCTGATGCCACTGGTTGGCCGCCTGGCAGATCGCTTCGGCGTACGCACACTACTCCTGGTTGGCTTACCAGCTGTCGCACTCACGACGTGGCAATTCACCAATTTGAACATGCAAACGAGCGACACACAGCTCCGCATCTGGCTGGCCGCGCGCGGTCTTAGCCTTGGCCTGGTCATGATGCCGGCCATGACCGCGGCGCTGAACACCGTGCCGCTGGAGTTGACCAGTCGTGGATCCTCGTTGACCAATGTGATGCGCCAGGTTTTCGGGTCGTTCGGCACTGCAATTTTCGTGACGCTGCTCCAGACGCGCGAGACGTTTCACTCCGCCGTTCTCGCGCAGACGGCCACGAGCTCGAACTTCACGCTCATGCAGACACTGGGTAACGTCCAGCAATGGGTGGTGAACCAGGGTGGAACGCTCGCCCAGGCTCAGGCCAGTGGGTTGATGCTCGTATTCCAACAACTGCAGCTCGCGGCGGCCGTGCAGGGATTCGACGATGTGTTCTTGGTTGCAAGCCTGGTCACGTTGGTCGCGCTCGTGCCAGCGCTCTTCATCGGTGGCAAGACTGCTCCCTCCACCGAGCACGCAGCGATGGTGATGGAATGACATCCACGGGCGATCCTGAGCGCGTACGCTTGATCGAGCAGATCATGCGCACTCAGGAGCATATCTTCGAGCTACTCCAGGAGGACCGGGCTCGCGCCTGGCTGCAGGTTGACCTGACCATTCAGCAGATCAAGGTGGTGTTCCTCGCCGTGCGCGAGGGCTCGCTCACGGCTGGCAAAATCAGCCGCGAGCTCGGAGTGGGATTCTCCACGGTGACCGGTCTCGTGGACCGACTCGTAGAGCACGGGCTGGTTGATCGGGGCGAGGACCCGCAAGACCGCCGCGCCACGCGCGTGACCCCGACCGGTGCTGCCAGGGAACTCGTACAGCGGCTGTACGCGTTCCGCCGCGACACAATGCTGCGTTTGCTCGACCATGTGCCGACCGCGAAACTGCTCGAGCTAGACCAGGGCCTGTCGAGCGTCGAAGCCGCCGCCCGTGAGCTGACGGAATCGACGACGTCGCCCCTCTAAACTGCGACCGGCGGACGAGCGATCGATTCTGCCATCTCTTTTCCACTCACGGCCGGGTTGTCTTTGTAGAGGTAGCACGCCGCTGCCCGATCCTCGTCGATCCGAAACAGCGGCGGTGGAGTCTCCCAACATTCGGCCATCACGTACGGACACCGCGTCGCGAACTTGCACCCGTGGTTTTCTTTCTCCACGCCCTTCGCCTGCGCCGCGGTTGAGCCCGGACGAGATCCGTTGGTCGTCCAGCGGACATCCGGGTCAGGCAACGGAATGGACTCGACGAGCAATTGGGTATACGGATGCTTTGGCTCCTTGATCACCCTGTCCACACTACCCACTTCCGCCACCGAGCCACGGTAGAGGACGTAAATGTTCTGGCTCACCTGGTAGGCGGTCGTGAGGTCGTGCGTGATGTAGATCAAAGAGATGCCGAGCTCGCGTCGGAGTTTCACGAGACTCTCGAGAATGGTCGCTCTCAGTGACGCGTCGACCATCGACACCGGCTCGTCCGCCAGCAGCACACGCGGACGAAGCAGCAGCGCTCGCGCCACCATGATCCGCTGGCGCTGCCCGCCGCTCAATTGATGCGGGTAGCGCCCGAGCGTGTCCTCCGGACGCAGACCCGCCATTCGCAAACTCTCCTCGACCCGTCGCAGCTCGTCATCCTTCGAGTGCGCAAGACGGAATTTCCTGACCGGTGTCGTGAGCACCTGGTCCACCTTGTAGACCGGGTTGTAAGCCTCATAGGGATCCTGGAAGATCGCCTGCACCTCACGTCGGAAATTCTTCCGCGCACGGCCATCCATGGCGGTCAATTTCTCGCCTCGGTACAGGATCGATCCACTGGTCGGCTGGGTGACTCCCAGCAACAGGCGAGCCAGCGTGGTCTTTCCACTCCCGCTCTCGCCGGCGATGGCGGTGATCGACGGGTTGTCCTCGCGAACGATCAGCGAGACTCCGTCCACGGCAAGCGTTTGCCCTTTCGAGAGCAGGCCGGATCCAAACATCTTGCTGACGTGCTGGGCTTCGAGCAGTGAGCTCATGCCGCGTTCGCCTCGAGGTCATACAGGTGGCAAGCAACCCAGCGCTCCGACTTGACTTCCGCCAGAACAGGCACGTCCACCGAGCAGCGCGGCATCGCGTGCGGGCAGCGCGGATGGAACATGCACCCGGGCGGAGGCGCCAGCAATGACGGCGTCAGTCCAGGAATACCCCGGAAATCCTCTTTTGTGTCGAGATTCGGCAGGCTCTTGATCAGCAGCTGTGTGTACGGGTGCAACGGATCTTTGAAGATGTCGCGCACCGGGCCAAGCTCCACCAGCTTGCCACCGTACATCACACCCACGCGGTCGACGACCTGCGCCATCAGGCCCATGTCGTGTCCGACCAGGATGACCGACGCGCCCAGCGCCTCTTGCACACGCCGCAGAGTTTCCATCACTTGCCGCTGCACCACGACGTCCAGGGCGCTGGTCGGTTCGTCGGCGATGATGACCTTCGGATTGAGCAGGATGGCCATGGCGATGCACACGCGCTGCTTCATGCCACCGCTCAGCTCGTGCGGATAACTGTTCATCACCGCCGCCTGCAGCTCGACGGATTCCAGCACCTCGCGAATGCGGCCGTCGGTGCTGCCCTTCGCTGTGCCTCCATTGCGGTGAGCCCGAATCGTGTCGCGCAGCTGCTCGCCGACTTTCATCATCGGGTTGAGAGAGTTCATGGCTCCCTGCGGAATCAGCGAAATCTGCGCGAATCGCGCCATCCGCATGTCGCCTTCTGAGAGACGGAGCAGGTCGGTCCCATCCAGCAGCACCTCGCCGCCTTCGACCACGGCGGGCTCCTGGAGCAGGCGCATCAAACTCAGCGCGGTCGTCGTCTTTCCCGAACCCGACTCGCCGACCAGGCCCAGCCGTTCGCCCGGACGCACGACGAAACTGACGCCGTTTACGGCGCGGACCGGCCCGGCCGGAGTTCGGTAACTGACGTGCAGATCGCGCACGTCCAACACGCTCGCATCAGCCACTCGCTGTGCCTTTCAGTCGGGGATTGGCGATCTTGTCGAGTGACATGCTCATCCAGAAGAGTCCGGTGAAAATAATGGCCAGAGTCACGACCGGCGGCGCCCACCACCACCACATGCCGCGCAACAGCGCGGTGTACTTGAATGCGTAAAACAGCGTACGCCCAATTGTCGGGACGTTCTGCGGGCCGAGTCCAAGCACTTCCAGCCCGACCGCCGCCAGAATACCGCCGCTGACGGCTCCCACGAACGACGCGGCGAGGTATGCCGTCAGGTTGGGCAAGATCTGTCGCGTGATGATCTCGAAGTCGGTCTCACCGGAGAGCTTGGCCACCTGCACGAAAAGCCGTTCGCGCAGGCTAAGCGTCTGTGACCGGATGACGCGCGCGGGAAGCGGCCAGGCAAGCAGTCCGACGATCACCGCCATGAGCTCCACGGTGACGACCTTCACGTATGCCGAGAGCGTGATCAGGATGGCCAGCGCGGGAATAACCAGCATGACGTCGGCGATGCTGCTGAAGACTGCATCCGCCGCGCCTCGGTAATAGCCGGCGACCAGTCCGATCAGCGCGCCGATGATGACGCCAACCGCGCCCGCGAGAAATCCGATCTTGAACGTATTGGGGATGCCGATCACCATGACGGCAAACATGTCACGGCCCAATCCATCCGTCCCCAACGGATGCGCCGCCGACGGAGCCTGATTCAGCGGCACGGCGCCCATATCAGCGCCTTTCGGATTGACCATCTGTAGACCAATCAACCCGAACAGATACAGCGCCAGCAGCAGGAGCACCCCAGCCGTGAACAGTCGGTTCTCGGCAAAAAACGCGAGCATGCGGCGCGCGCCAGACTGCACCGTCGACGCGAGGTTGAACGGAGTGGTGCCTCGCGAAAGCGTGGCGGTGCTCATGCGCCAGCACTCTCCGCGCTATAGGTGACTCGCGGATCGAGTCGCGGATAGATCAAATCGATGATCAGGACGCCCAGCCCGACCGACACGGCGAGGATGAGGGTGATGCCTTGAATGACCGTGTAGTCGCTGTTGACGATCGCCTGATAGAGCTGGTAGCCCAGGCCCGGGTAAGAAAAGACGATCTCCACCAGGATGGCTCCAGACACCACATACCCCATCGCGATCCCCAGATGCGTGAGCTGCGGCGGGATGGCGTTGCGTACGGAATACCACCAGAACACGCGCCATCTGGGCAGGCCTTTCGCGTCTGCCAGCAGCATGTAGTCTTCGCCGATGGTGTTGACCATCAGACCGCGCATGGTCAGCGCCCAGCCGCCGACGCTGGTCAGGATGATCGACAGTGCAGGCAGCACGGCGTGGCGAGCGACCGTCTGGATGTACGCCCAGCTCCATTGAGCCGCAATCCCGCTGTCGTACGCGCCGCTCGGCGGAAAGATCTTCGTGCTGAACGCAAACATGTACAGCAGCAGCATCGCCAGCAGGTAGTACGGCAGCACGCCTCCGATCATGGTGATGGGCAGGATCGCTCGTACCAGCCCGGGCGTTCCTTTCCAGGCCAGCAGCGCCCCAACCGTGACGCCCAGGCAGAACGTGATCAGCACGCTGACGCCGATCAGGGCCATCGACCAGCCGATGGCAGGTCGGATGATGTCCCACACCTCGGCTGGATAGGCTGACAGCGATTCGCCGAAGTCGAATCGAACCGTGTTCCACATGTATTTGCCGTATTGCACGTACAACGGGTCGTCCAGGCCGAAGCGTTTGCGGTAGGCCTCGAACATGGCCTGGCCGTTCTCGATCCCAGCGCTGGCCTGAGCCATGCGTGAGGTGATCGCGCCGATGGGATTGCCCGGCGCCAGGCGCGGGATGAAGAAATTGAAGGTTGCGGCCACGAAGACCACGAGGAAAAACATGCCGACGCGCCGCAGAAAGTAGCGAAGATCTAACCCGCGCATATCGGGCCGATTGTACGGCGCTTACGCTTGTTTCGACCCTCGGGAGAATCAAGGGGGCAGACCTTGATTCCCTCAACGAAGCGCTAGCGCACCTTTGACGTCAGGGCGCAAGGGGCCGAGCCCCTGAATCCCCCGATAAACTTGCCGCCCGTATGCCCCTCCGCGTCGCGCTCGTCGGCATGGGCCGCATCGGCCGCGTGCACCTCCAGGCCCTCTCAGGCGCCCAGAACGCCGAGGTCATCGGCGTCTTCGATCTCAACTCCCAGCTCGCTCGCGAACGCGCCGAAGCCGCACATATCCAACGCGTCTTCTCGAGCTGGCAAGAAATCCTGGACGACCCCGACGTGCAATGCGTCGGAGTCCTTCTGCCCCACGACATCCACGAGCAATACGCCGTAGAAGCCCTCCACGCAGGCAAGCACGTCGTCTGCGAAAAGCCGCTCGCCCCAACACTCCCGGAGTGCGAGCGAATGCTCGCGGCCGCCCAACGCTCGGGCAAAAGACTCTTCCCCGTCCACAACCGCGTCTACAGCGCCGGTGTGGCGAAAATGCGGGAAATCCTGCACCAGGACGGCATCGGCGAGGTCTTTCTCGCTCAGACGGCCGGCTTCGAAGCCCCACCCACCGTCCAGACGTGGCTGGCGACGCCACGCGGAGGCGGCGGCGTCCTGATGTCACAAGCGGTGCATCCAATGTACGTGCTGCGCTGGCTCCTGGGTGACGTCGCGCGCGTGAGCTGCCTCTTCGGTGACCGCAAAGTGGTGGATATGACCGCCGAAGACCATGCCGTCGTGCTGTTGAAGTTTCTGAGTGGCGTTGCGGCCGAGATGACGTGCACGTTCGGCATCGCGCACGGGCCGCTCGATCACTCGATCACGTTGCATGGGACGGATGGCTACCTGAACCTGACGCGCGCGGGGCTGCAAGCCATCTCACCGCGCCTGTTCGGCGATACCGACCAGCACGCGGTGTCGTTGCCACAGGAGGACAATGGCGTGGCTTTCCGTCACATGTGGGAGGACTACGCACGCGGCATGCTCGAGGATGTGGCGACGCGCCAGACCGCCGAAGACGGCCTGCGTGCGGTCGAGATCGTCCAGGCCGCCTATCGCGCCAACGCGAGCGGCTGCACGGTGGACCTCCCCCCGAGACGTGGGTCGTGAGTCGTGAGTCGTGAGACCCATTCTGGCTTGTCGAGGCGGCAGCCCGCGACGAACTCGAATTTGCAACTGAGAGAATGCTCTGCCTGTCGAGGCGGCAGCCCGCATATCGAGGCCATCCGCACGCGGCTAATTCGAACTGACCACGGCTCACGACTCGCCTGCTAGCGTTACTGCCGATGCCTCGCTACAAGACCGCGATCATCGCCTGCGGCACCATCGCCCGCGTCCACGCCCGCGCATGGCTCGGCGTCCCCGATCAGCCGGTCGCGCTCGGCGCGCTCGCGGATACCCATCCAGACGCACGTCGAGAATTCGGTGACTTCTTCCAAATCCCGGAGGACAAACGCTACGCCGATTTCCGCGAGATGCTGGAGGCCGAACGACCTGACTTCGTCGACGTGTGCTCGTGGCACCAGCAGCACGCCGAAATGGTGATCGCCGCGGCCGCGCGTCGACCCAGAGCCATCCTGTGCCAGAAACCCATGGCCGTCGACCTCGGCGAGGCGGACGCCATGCTCACCGCGTGCGAGCGCAACGGAGTCAAGCTGGTCATCGCGTACCAGCGACCACATCACGCGACCTGGCTTCGAGCACGCGAGCTGATTCGCCAGGGCGCGATTGGTCGCGTGCGCCAGATCCAGATGGACGACGGCGGCAACCTGCTGAATACGAACTCGCACAACATTCGGCTGGCGCTATTTCTCATGGACGAGCCGGCCGTCGAGTGGGTGCTCGGCGCGGTCGAACGCACGACTGATGGAGTCGAACGCGGCTTGCCCGCCGAAGACGCGTGCCTCGGTCTTGTGAGCTGTGCCAACGATGCAACGATTCTGATCCAGGGCAACCTGGTTCACGGTCTCGGTCAGGGCTGTCGGGTAATCGGGACCGATGGTGTCATGGAGCTCGACACGACGCGTCCGCCCGACAGCGAGATCCCGTCAGATGCGCCGATGTACATGCCCGAGGGGCCGTCTGCCCGCTACAACTGCGAGATCGGTACGGTGCGCTACTTCGGCGCCGAGACGAACGGGTGGATCACGGTCGATGCGCCGTGGCACGACGCGTGGGCGCATCAATGTCAGGAAGCGATCGACTGGGTCGAAGGTCGCGTGTCGGCGCCGATCAGTCGCGCCGAGCGTGGCCGCGCAGTCCAGGAAATCATGATGGCGCTCTATGAATCGGCGCGCAAAAAACAACGGGTCTATTTACCTTTGAAGACCCGTGTGAATCCGTTGAGGTTGATGGTCGAGGACGGTGATCTACCCGTGGAATGGCCTGGTCAATACGAGCGACGAGCGAGAATCGTCCGCGGCGAAAGCATGAGCTGGTAGTAATTGTTTGTGTTGATCGCAGCCGATCATGATCGGCTGCGCCAGGCGGATCATGATCCGCCTGGGGAGCCCGAGCATGCTCGGGCTCCAAAAAATCCAAGCTACTGCTGTGCAGGCTTCAGCTCCGTAAGCACCTTGAGAAAATGCTCCCAGTGCGCCGGCGGCTGGATGTAGTCGTTATCCTGCGTCGGCCAGTTCGTCCAGTACGTACCGTTGAACAAAAGGTACGACGGCGTCTGCACGAGCGGAATATCCGGCAGCTCATCGGCCCAGATCGCCAGCGCCTGCTTGTACAGGTCCATGACGGCCGGATCACCGATGGCGAGCTGGCCCATCTGGTCCATCAGCGCTGAGTACTGGTCGTTCGACCAGCGGCCCGCGTTATTGGTGTTGTCGACGTACTCGGTGCCGGCCGTGCCGACCGGGTTGACCCACGACTTGTTGTAGCGGTTCATCCCAAACCACGGCTCGACCACGCTGCCGCAGCCGTCCCAGTCGGTGGCGGCCTCGAACTGGCCGCGTCCCGTCTGATCGCGGAAAGTGCCCCACTCGATGAGTCGGAGGTTCGCGTCGATACCGACGGCCTGCAGCTGCTGCACGACCATACGGCCCCATGGCTCCATGAACGGCGGCGCGATCAGATCCATCGACAGAGTCTTGCCGTTCGCGTCGGCGTAGTGGCCGTCACCGCCCATCTTGTAGCCCTGGCCCTCGATCAGCTGATGGGCCTTGTCGAGGTTGAACTCACCAACGCCGTTGCTGTTGAGGATCTCCTGGCCCGCGTCGATGTACGGCTGCATCGCTTTGTACGTCGGGAAAATGAAATTGGACGTGGCGCCGACGCCTTCGTTCACGACGTTCACGATCTGCTGTCGATCCATCGCGTACGACAGGGCGTGCCGCATCTCCTTCCTGTCCCATGGGCTGACGGTCGTGTTCACCGTGAGCATGCGCGGGCACGGGTCCACCCAGCCCTGCTGGCCGTACGGAACCAGCTTCGGGTTCTGCGCCACGAGCGCGTTCAATTGGCTCGGAGTCTGCGGGCCCTCGACGTCAGAGTCGTTGTTCGCGAGCATCTGGAGCTGAGTGCCGGTATCGCCAACCCACGGGCGGCGGATCTCGAGCGGAGCGGGCAGCGGGAACGCGCCAGTCTTTGCGCCCCACCAGTTGTCGTTGCGCTTGTAGTCGAACTCAGTGGACGAGAAACGCTCGACCACGTACGGCCCGCTGAAGATCGCGCCGGCACCGTTGTTCCAGGCGTACTTGAAGGTCACCGGATCCTGGCCCTGCCAGAGATGCCTCGGGACCGGCACGATCGCCTGCGACGTGGTGCCCGCCAGGTTCTCCATCACAAACCGCGGGTTCGGGCCCGTCAGATTGAACTGAATGGTCCGGTCGTCGAGCGCCTGGACCGAGGCAACCCACTGCTTGACAGCGCCCGACCAGTTCAGCTGGGGCGCGTACTGCTGCAGCATCTGAATGGTGAAAACGACGTCGTCTGAGGTGAGCGGCTGACCGTCGCTCCACTCGGTGCCCGGCCGCAGCTTCACCGTCCACTGCGTCATGTCGGGGGTGTTCGTGTAACTCTCCGCTAACCAGCCGTCGATGTTGCCCGTCTCATAGTTCAACATGAACAGGGGCTCCATCAGGTTCTGGTTCATCCCCTGCAGGATGAACGTGCCAGGGATGTACGGGTTCCAGATGTCTGGAGCCGGGACATTGACGTTGGTCGTAACGATGAGCTGATCTTTACGTGCGATCTGCTGGTCGTCAGGCGCCG
>JAFAPL010001036.1 GCA_019247135.1 Chloroflexota bacterium
AAGCTGCCGCTGCGGGCGATCGCACAGGTCGTGCAGCAGGCGAACGCGCAGCGCGACCCGAGCCAGCGTGTGCTGCTGTGCGTCGACGGGGTGCATGGTTTCGGTGTCGAAGACGTCTCGGTCGCCGATCTTGGAGTCGATTTCTTCGTCTCCGGCTGCCACAAATGGATGTTCGGGCCGCGCGGCACCGGCCTGGTCTGGGGACGTGGCCCGGACGCGTGGGCTGCGGTCACACCCACCATTCCGACGTTCGGCGACGGGCGCACGTCCGGGTCCTTGAATACGCCGGGTGGGTTTCACTCGTTCGAGCACCGCTGGGCACTGTCAGCAGCATTCGAGCTCCATCAACAACTCGGGCGAACAGCCGTGGCGCAGCGAATTCACGATCTGAACGGCATGCTCAAGGCGGGCCTGGCTGCGCTGCCGAACGTGCGATTGATCACGCCGGTGGACGGCGACCTGTCAGCGGGGCTCGTGTGCTTCCAGGTCAACGGGCTGGCTCCGGAACAGGTCGTCGAGCGGTTGCACGCGCGCGGCATCATCGCCACTGTTACGCCGTACGCGACCGCGTATGCGCGGCTGGCTGCCGCGATCTTCAATTCCGAACAGGAAGTAGATGCGGTCGTACGCGAGGTGGCCGCGCTCTGACGCGCGGGCTTCAACTTGAACAATCTTGGAGGCAGCAGCAACAGTCCGCCGAGTCAATTTGGAGGGTCGCAAACTCGCACAGAATCAGTACATGGTGCCCTCAGCCCGCCGACTCACGCCGGGACGGACATGATGGCTGGTCGAACGTTCTCGGCGAAGGCGCGCATGCGGCGTTCGTACTCGGCGGCCGGATGCGGCCCGAAGCCGAGCATGAAGCTGTCCACGCCGACGGCTCGGTACGCCTCGAAATCGGCCACGATCTGTTCAACTGAGCCACTGAAGCGTCGGTCTCGCGTGGGCGCGTCGACCAGCACGTGCGTGCTGAAGCACACGCGCAGGCTGGACGGATCGCGGCCGGCGCGCTCGGCCTCGGTGCGGAGGGTCGCGACGAGCGCCTTGATCTGCTCGGGCGGCAGATCGGCAGGCGGGCGGGCGCCGATCGGCAGCCAGACATCCGCATAGCGGGCCGTGCGACGGATGGCGGCTTTGCTGTGGCCACCAACCCAGATCGGCGGATGGGGCTTCTGCCGTGGGTGTGGGTGCGCGCCCAGTCGAGGAAAACGATAGAACTCGCCCTCGAAGCTGAACACGTCCTCGGTCCAGGCGGCCTTCAGAATGCGCAGTTGCTCGTCGGTGGCGCGGCCGCGGCCTTCGTAGACCTCCGCCGGCCAACCCAGGGCTTCGAACTCCTCGCGCATCCAACCTACGCCGATGCCCAGATCGATGCGGCCACCGGACAGGGTGTCCAGGGTGGCGATCATCTTGGCGGTGAGCAGTGGGTGCCGATACGGCAGGACGAGCACGGCGATGCCCAGCCGCGTCGTTCTGGTGAGGCCGGCGAGATAGCCCAGGGCGCTCAGTGGCTCGAGGTAGGGCTGAGTGGCAGCGGTCGGGAAGTGGCCGTCTGCGCTGTACGGGTAGGACGAGCTGATCTCTTCGGGGACGACGACGTGATCTGAGATCCAGATGGAGTTGAAGCCGAGCGCTTCGGCGGTCTGGGCGAGGGAGCCGAGGGCGCCGGGGTCGGCGGCGCCGCCGCTCGTGGGCAGGCTAACGGCGAACGGGACGTTGTGCGGCACGGAGGGTAGGTTACTTTCACCGGGGATGCTGCTAGACGACCGCGCACAAGCATTCATCGGGCGCCAGCGCGTGGCCCACATGGCCACCGCATCAGCGACAGGCGTGCCGCATGTCGTGCCGGTGTGCTGTGTGCTCATCGATAGGACTGTGTATGTGGCGATCGATGAAAAGCCGAAGCAGGGCGACCCTCGCGCGCTGCGGCGGGTCAAAAACATCGCCGAGAACTCGCGCGTGGCGATCGTCTTCGACGAATACGACGACGCGGATTGGTCCAGGCTCGGGTTCGTGCTGCTGCATTGCGAGGCGCGGCTGGTCGACGACACCGACGAGCGCAAGCGCGCGCTGGCCGGACTGCGCGCGAAATACCCGCAGTACCGAACGATGCTTCTCGAGCAGCGCCCGCTGATCGCGGCCGACATCCAGCGCGCGACCGCATGGGGCACGGCTGCCGCTTACAGTTAGAAAGGTGAAGCCGCTCGTCCTGATCATCCGCGACGGCTGGGGCGTGTGCGACGAAGACGCCGACTCCGCTCGAGCACACGGCAATGGAGTGCTCCTGGCCAAATTGCCCGTCCTGGACCAATTGCTGGCGACGTATCCGCACTGTCTGTTGCAAGCGTCTGGCGAGGCCGTCGGGCTCCCGCCAGGCCAGATGGGCAACAGCGAGGTCGGGCATCAGAACCTCGGCGCCGGGCGCGTCACTTACCAGGACTTCATGCGCATCTCGCTGGCCATCAAAGATGGGTCGCTGTTCCGCAACCCGGTCCTGCTCAAAGTGATGGGCGAGGTCAAGCGCACGGGGAAGACGTTGCACTTGATGGGCCTGGTCTCCGACGGAGGGGTCCACAGCCACATCACGCACCTGATCGCACTCGTGCAGATGGCGCAGAAGCAGGGACTGAACAACGTGGTTGTGCACGCCATCATGGATGGGCGCGACACGCCACCGACCAGCGGTGCGGGCTATCTGCGGCAAGTCGAAGAGCAGCTTCAAGCCATCGGCGTCGGGCGAATCGGGACCGTTGTTGGGCGGTACTTCGCGATGGATCGCGACAACCGGTGGGAGCGAACGCAACGCGCCTACAAAGCGTATGTACTCGGGGAAGGGAACCAGGCACGATCGGCTGAGGACGCGATCAACGCCAGCTATGCGGCCGAAAAAACTGACGAGTTCGTCGAGCCAACGGTCATCGTCGACGATGGCGGACCGGTCGGCTGCATTCACGACGGCGATGGGGTCATCTTTTTCAACTTCCGACCTGACCGCGCCCGCCAGATCACGCGTTGTTTCACCCGCTCAGCCCCGGCGGGCATCGCCGAGCCCCCGGTCGACGTGCACTACGTGTGTATGACGCAGTACGACGCGACGATCGGCGCACCGATGGCCTTTCCCCCGGAGGTCGTCAATGACCCGGTCGGCGAAGTCGTCGCCCAGGCGGGATTACGTCAACTTCGAATCGCGGAGACGGAGAAGTACGCGCACGTCACCTATTTCTTCAATGGTGGTCGCGAGGAACCGTTCGCCCATGAGGATCGTGCGCTGATTCCGTCTCCCAAGGTGGCCACCTATGACCTGAAGCCTGAGATGAGCGCCGTCGGAATTACTGACGAGCTGCTGAACCGGCTCGCGAACGATCCATACGACCTGGTCGTGTTGAACTTCGCGAATCCAGACATGGTCGGCCACACCGGCGTGCTGGACGCGACTATTCGCGGACTGGAGGTTGTGGACGAGTGCGTCGGCCGGATCGTCTCGCGCGTGCGCGAGCTGGGTGGGCTCACGTTGATCACGGCCGATCACGGCAATGCCGAGCAGATGATCGATGCCGACGGTGGGCCGCTGACGGCTCACACCACGAATCCAGTGCACTTCATCCTGGTGGACGACGCACGCCGGAATGCTCGCTTACGTGACGGCATTTTCGCCGACGTTGCACCGACGATGCTGGCGCTCCTTGAGCTGGATGTGCCGACCCTGATGACGGGAAAGAATCTTCTGGCGGATTAGCGCGCCAGGGCTCGCCCTGCTCGCTCTGCTCGCGGCGCTCACGCCCAGGACGTCACGTTTCGGGCGCCAGACCATGCCGGACCGCATACAACGCGGCCTGTGTGCGGTCCTGGAGACCGAGCTTGCCCAGAATATTCGAGACGTGGCCTTTGACCGTGCGTTCGCTCACCACGAGCGAGCGCGCGATTTCCTTGTTGCTGCGACCTTCGGCCAGGAGCCTCAACACTTCCCGTTCGCGGTCCGTGAGCTGTGTGCCGGCTTCGGGACGACGCGGCGTGGTTACCTGCTGCATGAGTCGGCGTGCTACTTCAGGATGCAGTTGTGCCTGACCCGCGCGCGCACCGCGGATCGCACGCGCCAGGTCCGAAGCGGCGACGTCCTTCAACAAATAGCTGGTCGCGCCTGCTTTGATGGCCGGCACGACCCGCTCGTCGTCCAGAAACGAGGTCAGCACAATCACGTGCGTCTCGGGCCGCTCCTGCTTGATACGACTGGTCGCGTCGACGCCGTCCATCGTCGGCATGACCAGATCCAT
>JAFAPL010001066.1 GCA_019247135.1 Chloroflexota bacterium
CGCGGCTACCGTTACTAGCCAGGAAGCGGTCGCGGCGGCACCAACCGCGGCGGCGCCGGCAACCGAGGAAACCACCCCGCTCGCCACGGCCGAGCCGATAGCGTCTGCTGACACGAATGTCGCGCCGACACCGGCCAGCACACAGACTCCGAGAAAGCCCTTGGTACTGCTCAATCCGACGACCGTGCGGCAAGGCTCGAGCATCGGCGTAACCGGCAGTGGTTTCGATGCGGGCGCGACCGTCGACCTGGCGCTGAAACAAAGCGCGGATGATGCAGGCACCCAGCTCACGACGGTACAGGTAGACAAGAGTGGCGGCTTCGGCGGCCTCAACTTCCCGGTGCCGGACAGCCTGCCGCGCGGCAATTTCATCGTGGAGGCCCGCCAGGAGAGCAGCGACAAGCTCGCGCAGGCCACGGCCGTAGTCGCGGGCGGCTCGCCGGAGGTGAAGCTGGGAACACAGGTAGGCAAGGCGGGCGACACGATCCAGCTGGCCCTGGATGGGTTTGCGCCGAACGAGGGCGTCAGCGTCCACTGGAACTCACTCCAGGATCCAGCGACGACCACCCTGCAGGCCGACGCGAATGGAGCAATTGCTCAGGCGAGTGTGGCGGTCCCGTTTGGCGCCGTTGGCAACAACGCATTCGTCTTCATCGGAGCCAAGAGCCAGTCGCCGGTGACGATTCCTTTCCAGCTGCTGAACCTCTACCCCAGCGTGCAGCTCAGCAGCTACGCGATCAAACCCGACGACGTGCTGTCCGCGTCCGGTAAAGACTTCGGTCCGGGCGAGCAGGTCCAGGTGTATTTGAACACGCCGGACGGCGACCCGATTCTCAATCTGCAGGCTGATACGAGTGGTTCCTTCAGTAACGACGGCGGATTCGTCGTGCCGTTCGGGCTGCGCGGAAAGCAGACGCTCATCTATATTGGACACGATAGCAAGGCGCCGGCGACGGCGAGCTTCGACATGCTCCCGTACACGCCGAGTGTACAGCCGAGCACATACAGCGGCCGGCCGGGGACGACCGTAGCCTTCTATGCGACCGACTTTGCGCGGAGCGAAGTGGTGCATACGTTCGTAGGCCGGACCCGGGATAACCCTGGCAAGGAGGTGACCTGCTTCGCGGCGGACGAGCACGGAAATGCGGCCGCGGCCGGTTCGTACGTGATCCCAGGCAATATCCAGGCTGGCCAACTCGCGTTCACACTCATCGGCAGCAAGAGTCAGGCCCCCACCGCAGCGGCCGTCGAGTTGATCGCGTCGGATATGCCGGTGCAGGTACCACCTCAACCGGATTTCACGTGTCCGCTGGACGACGGTAGCTCGGTGGCGAACCTGGTGGCTCCGGATCCAACGGCAACAGCTAGTTCGGACGCCCCGAAGTCCAAGTCCAACTCCAACTCCAAGTCCAACTCCAAGCCGGCGCCTACCCCGCAGGCGCAGAAGGCGGACGCTACGCCCGCTGCGAAGGCCGCTGCGACGCCCAAGCCGGCGGCGGCTGACAGCACGCCAGCCGCGGCCCCTGACAGCGCGCCAGCCGCGGCGCAAGAAGCGCAGCCGGCGGCACCCAGCGCTCAAAGCTACAAGGTGAAGCCAGGCGATTCGCTGTCGTCGATCGCTCAACGAGTCTATGGCAATTCGGACCTGTGGCAGCCGATCGCAGAAGCCAATCAGGCGCTGCTGGGTGGCGATCCAAATGCGCTGAAGCCGGGCATGTCGCTGCAGATCCCGCCTGCTGGCGCGTAGCCTGCACGTTTCGGCGATCGCTTCGGCTACTTCAGGGTCGGCCGTACGGGCTGGCGCAGTGCTAGTCAGGTGTTCAAGTTTGCGACTTGATGGCCTGGTCTGCCGAGCGCTGGCCCGTGCGAATACTCCGACCGGGACAGCAGGCCCACGCCAGGCGCCGTTCAGTCCGGTCACGCAACGGTCCAGCACTTAGCCAGCAACCACCTCCTAGCCTGAGGGCGTGGACCGCAAAATTGTCCTTCTAGCCTCGACGTGGATTCTGATTGCTGGTTGCAGCGCGGCGTCTCACACCGCGCCTGTAACGGACGGGCCGCCGCCCGCGCAAACGACTGTCGCCCCGCCCCCGCCCGTTGTAGCGCCGGCAGCCGCGCCGAATTCGATCGTCCTGTCACTGGAGCTCGACCCTGTTCCGGCACAGCAGAGTGGGACTGTACAGGTGTCCGGGCGTGGTTTTTCGGCGGGAGAAACCGTCGCGATCTCCGCATCCAAATCTGAGCCCGGCTCCGAGATCCTCCAGCTAGCGCAAACGACGGCGAACGGGTCAGGAACTGTAGATGCACTGCAAGTCGCGTTGCCAGATGAGCTGAAATCCGGTCCCCACACGATCCAGGCGGTTGGCGACACGAGCGGACGACAGAGCAATGGGACACTGTGGATTCGTGCCCCGCAAGCGTGGGTCGTCCTCGGTGCATACGATGTGCAGCAGTACGGGGACTTCGGCTTCATCGCGGGCGGGTTTGAGCCCATGGAGCAGGTAAGTGCTGTGTTGAAACCGTCGACTGACTCAACGGGTACTCCTGTCCAGCTCACGACATTTACCACGGATCAAGCTGGCAACGCTGAGTGGACCCAGGTGAAGCTACCCGCGCTTGGCGCGGGCGCATATACACTCGTGCTGAGTGGTCAGGCGGGCGGTCAGCAATTGAAGCAGGACCTCACGGTCAAGCCACTGACACCCGATGTCGAGCTCAGTCCGTGGGCCGGTCCCCCAGGCGCCAACGTCCAATTCAACGCACGTGGATTCGCTCCAAGCGAGCGTGTCAGCGTCTTCATGGGTGATGGCACGCAACAGGCGGGCGAGCTCCAGGCAGACGAGTACGGCAATCTCTGGGGCGCCGGCCCTGTGCGCGTGCCTCAGTCCGCTGCCGCGGGGCCGCTAACGCTTCACTTGTTGGGCCAGGAGAGCGGTGCGCGTGCGGCGCCAGACTTCAGTGTGACCGCTGCCAAGCCCTGGTTGGAGTTGACGTCCTGGTGGGGCGCACCCGGGTCACCCGTGGGGTTCAGCGGCGGTGGTTGGATTGCGGGTGAGCGCGTGACGTTCCACCTCGGCAACGCGGGAGGCGCGCCGGAAGGCCAGAGTCAGGCCGATGACAACGGCTGGCTCCATCCGGCCGATGTGGTGTATGTGCCCACCGAGGCCGCCTCCGATGTCACCTTCGTCGCCGTTGGCGAGATGAGTGGGAAGACCGCGAGCGCGACGTTCAAGGTGGTCCTGCCCTTCGGGTTGCGGCCCGATCCGTCCAACAAGAATCCGTAGTTCCGAGTGGTAGTTCCGCGTAATTGTGACGCGGGCTGCCGCTGGACGATGTCATTCGGGTTGCGGCTGGCGTGGGGTGCGGGCGAAACCAGCGCGTAGCGCGTGCGTGCGTGCCGTCACCTGAACCCGTAGCCGTTCAGTCTCCGGTCCAGGCCGTTCAGCGGCGGTCCAGCGCATCGGCAATACGGTTTTTACATGAACAAGCACACGTCCGCTGAAAATCGCGCCGCGACACTCGGTGTGCCGCGGCGTCGCGCCGAGCCAGCCTGGCGACTCACCTGCATTCTGTGCGCTCGCGCCTGGGAGCTCGACGTGGTTCCAGTGCGCCGACGCTGCGGCGCATGCGGTGGCTACTGTGAAGCCAATCGCACCCGCGACTGGAACACCAGGTAGCGAATTCCTGTCCAGGCATGCGTCAGGCTTTGGATGTCACCTGGTAAGCGGTTGTTCAGTCAGCGATTTGTAGCGTAATTGCGAAGGCTACTGAAAGAGCTTGATGTTATTGAGAAATAGACCACTGCTTTCGCGAGTCGCGCGCTTCCTTTCGGTTGGAGCCCTGGGCGTGATCATCAACACCGGCGCGCTGTTCGTGCTGCACCAGGAGGCGCACCTGCCACTCGCCGTTGCGTCGGTGCTTGCGGTCGAGCTCGCGATCGGGTCGAACTTCCTCTGGAACAACCGCTGGACATTCGGCAACCGCGAGATTTCATTCGCTCGCTTCGCCCGCTTCAATCTTGTGTCCCTCGGCGGCCTGGCGATCACGACCGGCACCGATTGGGCGCTGGTTTCAAGTCTGGGCATAAATTACCTGGTCGCCAATCTGGCAGGCATCGCGCTAGCGACGAGCTGGAATCTGGCGGGCAGCTTCATCTGGACTTGGGGGGCACGCGCATGAGGCTGTACCCAGGCGTTGGTGTTTTTTTCACGGGCAACCTCGTCCTCGACGCCTGCATCGTCTTCTCACTGTTTCTCTCTGTGGCGCTCGCGTCACTAAAAAACTAAACGCTCTACCTGATGATGTACACGTGGGATCAGCCGGAAGCCAATCGTAGGGCGCAGGCACCGAAGCAATTTGCTGCCCCCGCGAAGTCGTTCACGGTCATGCTCCCGGCGCGGCACGAAGAGGAAGTCATCCAGACCACCATCGAGCGCGTGGTGCGGGCGAATTACCCACTCGACCTGCTGGAAGTCGTGGTCATCTGCAAAACGGACGATATCGGCACAATCGCCAAAGCCGAAGAGAAGATCGCTCTGTTGCATGACGAAGGCATCCACAATGTGGCGGTCCTGACGTTCAGCGACGAGCCGACCAACAAGCCACACGGGCTCAATATTGGTTTCCGCAAGACACGCAATCAGGTGGTGACCGTCTTCGACTCCGAAGACGACATCCACCCGGACATCTTCAACATCGTCAACACGGTGATGCTGGAGGATGGCGTGCGGGTGGTGCAGTCCGGCGTTCAGCTGATGAATTACGCAACGAACTGGTACTCCACGCTCAACGTGCTGGAGTATTTCTTCTGGTTCAAGAGTCGACTGCACTATCACGCCAGCCGAAAGATGATCCCGCTGGGCGGCAACACGGTCTTCTTTGCACGCGAGGTGCTCGAACTCGTCGGGGGATGGGACGAGAAGAACCTGACCGAGGATGCGGACGTCGGCATTCGTCTGAGTTGCATGGCCGAGCCCGTGCGCGTGGTGTA
>JAFAPL010001094.1 GCA_019247135.1 Chloroflexota bacterium
GTGCTTGCGCCGAAGACGACACGCTTAGCGGCGTGGACGATGGCGAGTGTCGCGGTGTCCGACTTTCTGCAGCTCGGCTACGCGGCCTTGCAGAAGCGGATTGAGGAGTAGCACAAGACGTCAGCGGACGTCGACCGTCAGTCCTGATGGTGCGTGCAGAAGTTCGACATCGCCCGCAGCCGACAGCCGTAGATCGATGATCGCGTCGCCTGCTCGCACGCCCAGAACCGTGAGTTCGCCGACAGGCGATGGGCGCAGCGGCATCAGGCTGAGCCGGCGGTTTGGCAGATCGGCCTGCAAACCGAGCACGCTGGACAAGAGCGCGATACCACTCGCGGCCGACCAGGCCTGCGGCGAACACGCGTCCGGGTACGGCACCGGTCGGCGCGCGACCGGTTCGCCGCTGTAGAGCTCGGGCAATCGGAAATCGAAAGCGGCCGCCGCTGCGAGCAGTCCTTCGATCAGCCGCCGCGCGAGCGCAAGCGCCGAATCGGTGCGGACTCTGGTGAGCCCGTGCAGCGCAATGGCGGTGTCGTGCGGCCACACCGATCCGCGGTGATAGCTCTGTGCGTTGAAGCCTGCCGCCAGCGCCGACAGGGTTCGCAACCCGAATCCGCTGTCCATATCGGCACGCGCCAAGTGCGCGACGACCCGGTCGGTTTCCGCCTCGTCGAGCAGCCCCGTGCCGAGCAGGTGCCCGACGTTGGAGGTCACAGTGTCGACCGGACGACCGGAACCATCAAGCGCGATGGCGGGATATCCGCCGTCAGCGTCGGGAACCCAAAAGCGCTCCCTGAACCGCTGACGTAGGTCCTCCGCCCAAGCGCGCCAATCAGACGCGCCCGGCTCGTCGAATGCCGAGAGCAGGTCCGCTCCGTAGCGGGCCGCCTGGTAGGCGTACGCCTGAACCTCGCAGAGCGCGATCGGCGGATCCGCGTAGGAGCCGTCCGCAAACTGGACCGCGTCTGCAGTGTCCTTCCAGCCGTGGTTGGCCAAGCCGTGTCTGGACCGGCTGGCGTACTGCACGAATCCGTTCTCGCCGCGGCCGGGACCTGCTAGCCAGCCAAGAGCAGCGGAGAGCGCAGGTAGCAATTGCTGCACTTGTTCCGCCGGCAGCCCCCAGCGCCAGGCGTCGTGCAGCAAGCAAATCCACAACGCCGTCGCGTCGATGGTTCCGTAGTAGAGCGCTGGGAGCTCGAGCCGTTCACCGGAACGTGTCATGTGCAGCGTCTGCGCCGCACGGCGCACCTCGTGGACGATCTTTCCTGGCTGCTCCTCGGTGGCGTCATCGTGGCGCACGCCTTGGCGTCGGGCCAGCGCGCGCAGGGTGCCACCCGCGAGTTCGGTTCCCAGCGGTAACAACATGCGTGCCGTCCACAGCGCGTCCCGACCAAACATCGTGAGGTACCAAGGAGCGCCGGCCGTGACAATGTGATCATCGGGTGCGAGCGAATCGGCGCCGAGGAGTGCGGTCACGTCATCGACACTGGCTTCGACGAGCGCAGGCAGTCGCGAGTCGAGGCAATGAAGCACGGGTCGAGCGATTATGTTCCGGCGCGTCGGTGCGATGAGCACAGCGGGTCGCGGGTCGTCGATCATTGCGACGTCGATAGTGAGCGACCATGCTTCGTTGTGGCCGAGGCCGATCTTCCAGATCAGATCCCCGGAGGTCGTCACCTCGTCGGCGGGCGGCAGAAGCGTGGCAACCACTGTGGTGGCATCGTCCGCCTGCCAGCGGACCGCTCCGAGATCAACAACGGAAGGGACAGCCGGCGGTCGGACGCCATCGCGGACGACAACGATGTCAGCGAGATCGGCTGCCAGTTCGACGGACACCGTGGCACTCAACGGTCGGTTCGCACGCGACGTCACCGTGATCACTTCACGGATAGCGTCCGCCGAGACCGACCTCATCCGGTCGACGAGAACCGTTGGATCAGGTGTGTTGTCGCCTAGCGAGCGCGCGATGCCGAGAAAGCGCGCGGCCGTGGCGTCCACTCGGCGCCCTATCAGCGGTTCGAGAAGCTCGCCGTCGATGCGTAGGACAAGGCGCGAGAGGACCCGCCGGTCGCAGAGATAGAAGCCGCTCGCACGCTCACCCGTGATCTGGCCGGCTTCCGCAGACATCGCCAGTGCAGGCGTGCTGAGCGAGACGACGAGATGATGCAGGCGCGGCGCGACACGGCGCTGGGCCGCGCCCTCGACCGTCACGGCTACAGTCTGGCTGATG
>JAFAPL010000960.1 GCA_019247135.1 Chloroflexota bacterium
GCCCAGTAGAAGGGAACCATCAGCACGATACCCAGCAAGATGGCAATCGCGTGCAGGCCGAATCGCGAAGTCAGATAACTAAGACGCACGCTCCGACCCTTCGCCCGCGTAGTAGACCCAACTGCGTGACGCGCGAAACTGCACGTACGTGAAAACGCTCAGCAGGATGAACAGGATCCAGGCCAGCGTTGCGCCGTAGCCCATGTCGAAAAACTCGAACGACGTGCGATAGATATGGAGTCCGTACAACCAGGTGGCGTAGGCCGGCCCGCCTTTTGTAGCGACGAACGGGACTTCGAACGTCTGGAAGGCGGCAATGCAGGCGAGAACAGAATTGAAGAAGAGGGTCGGCGAGATCATCGGCAGTGTCACGTGCCAGAAGCGGGCGCGAGCACTGGCGCCGTCGATCGCCGCGACTTCGTAGAGCTCCTGCGGGATGCCCTGCAGCCCGGCAAGAAAGATGACCATCAGCGTGCCACCGATCGCGCCCCACAGTGCGACTGCCATCAGCGCGGGCATCGCCCAGCCGGGGTCCGTGAACCAGCCGGGGCCCTTGAAGCCCGTGCCGGTCAGGTGAAACCCAATTTGCCAGATGAGCTCGTTGAGCATCCCGTACTGCGGATTGAGGACCCACAACCAGACGTAGGCCGCCGCCACCACGGGCACCAGGTGGGGCATGAAGAAGACGGTGCGGTAGATCGATGCGCCCCGCAGCCGCTGGTTCAGCAGCATCGCGACGAGGAGGGCGCCGAACACGCTGAGTGGCACCACCACGACCGTGTAGAGTGCCGTGCGTCCGACAGTCGGCCAGAAGAGCTCGTCGCCCGTGAAGGCCTTGAGCCAGTTATCGAGGCCGACGAACGTGATGTCCCGGCCGAGGGTGAAGTTGAAGAAGCTCAGCGCGAGTGAGAACAGGATCGGCCCGAGGACGAAAACCGTCAGGCCGATGAGCCACGGCAATAGAAAGATGTAGGCCCACAGCGTTTGCTCGCGGTTCAGTGATGGCCGTGCGGAAGCTCGTGGAGCGCTGCGCGCGGCGACCCGCGTTGCGGCCACTCAGACCCCCGGTTTGTCGAGAATCGCTTGAATCTGCTTGGCAGTGCTGTCGGCGAAGGTGTTGACATCGGTCTGCCCGAGCGTGACCTTCAGGAACTCGTTCAGCAGGATCGGCTCCGTTTCCTGGAAGCGCCCATTGGCCGGATGGTTCCAGGGAAGCATGTCGGGCGCCGGCGGCAACACCATCACTTTGGCGATGTTCGCCAGCTTCGGCGCAGCTTTACGGAACTCGTCGCTATCCCACACGTCGAAGCGACTGCCCGGGCTTCCCAGACCGTTCGTAAAGCGCTCGATCCCGTGCCGTTGGCTGGTGAAGAGTTGCGACAACACGATCCACGCTTTGTCGGGAATCTTGCTCGCCATGGTCACGCCTTTGCCATCGGACGATACCTGCGTCGCATGTTTGCCGGTGGATCCGAGTGGATTCGGGAAGACGTCCATCTCGAACGGGTCCGGTCGTTGCGCGATCTGGCCCGGCCACGCGGAGGCGGCGAAGCTCGTGGCGACCACCATGCCGACCTTCTGACTCTGGAAGAGCTCCTGTCGCTGTTCGTCGATGTCCGGCTGCCAAGGGAACCCCGCGCCGGAGCTGTACATCTGGGCGAGGACGTTGAGCGCTTGCTTCGACTGGTCGGTGTTGAGCAGGCACTGCTTTCCGTCGGCATCGAACAGGTCACCCCCGAAGGCGCGCAGCAAGCTGACCATGCCTTCGTTGCACGAGGTGTCGTTGATGGGAGGGATGATCCCGTAGACGGTGGTGCGTCCACCCTCTGATTTGGTCAGGCCTTTGGCGAGGGTGAGCATGTCGTCGTAGGTCCAGTTGCCGTCGGCGGGCGGCATCTTGAGCCCGAGCTTCTGGACCATCGTGGTATTGACGTAGTACTGGTTGTTGCCCGGGTGGCCGACCACGGGCAGGCCCCACAGCTTGCCGTCCCGCGTGTAGGTCTTGATGTTGCCTGGCCAGAACTGCTTCTGGTCATTGTTGAGCCACTGCTGGTCGCTCTGGTAGAGCGAGTTCAGATCGCGCACGACGCCTTTCAACTGGAGCTCGGAGACCAGCGGCGCCAGGTTGATGCGTACGGTGTCGCCGATCTGGCCGGTGGCAGCCAGGGCAAGTTGTTTGGCGTGCATTTCCGCGCGCGGGAACCACTCGCGCTCGACGTGAATGTCGGGGTGCGCGTCTTCGAATCTGGCGACGAACGCGTCGTACCAGTCGCCTTGCTGGCCGGGGTTGCCCTGGAGCCAGTCGTGGTCGCGGACGGTGACACGTTGGACGGTCGAGTTCGGCTGAGTTGCGGCCTGAGGCGCACTTGTTGGCGCGGGCGCTGGTGCGCCACCGCCGCCAGTGCTTGGAGCGGGAACGGGCGGCGCTGGAGAACCGCAGGCTGCCACGATGACGGAACCTGGAATGGTGCCCAGCACGAGCGCTGTCGTGCGTAGGACCTGGCGACGTGAGAGACGCTGTGACAGTGCGTTGCGATCCATTACGCCTGCAATCCCCCTGAGTTCGCGAGCAGCGCAACGGTACGTGCATGCGCCGGGTGTGTCAACGCAACCATTAGAGTGCGGAGCCGCCGTCGACGGTCAGCATGGAACCTGTAATCATCTCGGCGTCGTCGGAGACGACGAACAGGAACGCTCTCGCGATGTCCTCGGCCGTTTGCAGTCGACCCAGAGGGGTCGCCGACAAGCGTCGGTTGTAGTTGTCAGGGTTGTCGATGCTCGTGCGCTGATCGTTGGGACTGTACGGCGAGTCGTCACGGATGAAGGGCGTGTCTACGTGGCCCGGAGAGACGAGCACGCAGCGAATGTTCTCGCGCGCATACGTGGCCGCCGTCGAACGGGTCAGCCCCACGAGGCCCATCTTTGCCGCCCCGTATCCGGGACTGCCGCCGCCCGGACGGATCGAGGCCAGCGACCCCAGATTGACGATCACCCCGCGACCGGCTCGTCGCATCGACGGAATCACAGCTTTGGTGCCCAGGAACGAGCCCGTGAGTATCGTGCCCACGATCATGTTCCACATCTCCTCCGTCTGTTCGTCGAAGGAAACGCGGAAATTCGCGCCAGCGTTGTTGCACAGGATGTTGATTGGCCCGAGCTCGGCCTCGGTCGCCTGTACCGCCTCGTGCCACTCACCCGACTGCTGCACGTCCAGACGCACGGCCAGCGCGCGTCCGCCGTCATTGCGAATGTCGTCCGCGACAGTCTGAGCCTTGTCGAGAAACAGGTCAGCGACGCACACCGCCGCGCCGTGTTGAGCAAACAGGCGCGCCTGTGCGCCTCCCATTGCGCCGCCGCCGCCCGTGATCAGTGCGACGCGACCGGCAAGTCTGCGTTCGCTGCGAGCTGAGCTCGGAAACTGCATAGAACGGGATCTCCTGTGGCAGAATATCCGTCGCTGGCCCAATTCCGTTTCATCGTTCCGACGTTCGCTGGTCGCGACGGAACCCCAGGTTTCGCGATCGGCTACCAGCAGCCGATCTATTTCAGCACGAGGTGCCGTTGCCAATGCCGGCTGATACCACTCTGACGTGCCGCGATTGCGGCCAGGCGTTCGTTTTCACGAGCGGCGAGCAGGATTTTTATGCTGCCCGCGGCTACTCCGAGCCCAGCCGCTGCGCGGATTGTCGGGCCGCGCGTAAGGCCGAGCGGGGCTACTCTGGCGGCAGCTCGTACACGTCCTACGGTTCGGGCGGCGGGTACGGTCGCTCGGGCGGCAGCCGAGGTCCGCGAGAGATGTACAGCGCCACGTGCTCGAGCTGTGGCAAAGAGGCGCAGGTGCCATTCCAGCCGACTGGCGACAAGCCAGTGTATTGCTCGGACTGCTTTCAGCAGCGGGGTGGTGGAAATCGCGGCGGCTACGGTCGGGGGCGCCGCTAAGTGCCGCGCCGCCAGCAGCGGCGACCGGCCTTTCGGCCGCCAAAGGGTGCGCGCAGCGCGCGAATGGAGGACACCGGCGCGCTGGACGCGAGTGCCCGCCGCCTGATTGTCACGCATGGCAGCGATCCCGTCCGCTTGGAAGCGCTCGTGCGCGACCTGGTGCAACTGCGGGATGAGGCCGACCGTCTTGCGTTCGACGAACCGTCGCCAGACGCGCTGCGCGAGTACCGTCGGGCAGCGCGTGAGCTGGCAGAGGCGCAGCGTGCGCTCGACCTGGTCGGCGGCAGCTGACGCCGCCCGCTCGCGCCACGCGCCCATACAATCCGCCCCATAGGGGAGAGCAGATGTTCAAGATCCAGAGACTCAATCACGCCGTGCTCTACGTCCGCGACGCGCAGCGCGTCGCCCGGTTCTACCAGGACGTTCTTGGTTTCGCGGTGCGGGCCCAGATGGGCGATCGCGCCGTGTTCCTGATCACCAACGACGCCACTTCCAACAATCACGACCTGGGTCTGTTCACCATCGACCCGAATGCGCCTGGGCCGACCCGCGGTGAGCGCGTTGGTCTCTACCACCTGGCGTGGCAGGTCGACACGCTTCCGGAGCTGGCCGAGGTGCGAGACAAGCTGGTCGAAGCGAATGCGCTCGTGGGTGTGAACGACCACGGTTCGAGCCTGAGCCTGTACGCGCAGGATCCCGACGGTAACGAGTTCGAAGTCTTCTGGGGCGTACCTGAAGAAGAATGGGAGACGCGCAAGGGCGGCTATCTGGATATCGAAGGCGAGATAGCAAAGCGCGGCCTGACCGGCGCTCGCGCCTGACGCTCACGTCAGCAGCAGCTGCTGCGCGTTCGCGCGCAGGAGCTTTGCGTGCTCCGCCTCGGACAGGCCCAGCCGATCGATAGCGCTCAAGGTTGGGCCGATCTGGCCGTCGTCGGTGGGAGGACCAAACGGCCAGTCCGACGCAAACAGGACCTGGTCGGAGCCGAAGAAATCCAGTGAGGCACGGATAGTCCGAGCCTCACCGCCCACGGTCGTATCCGCGTAGAACATCTTGAAGTACTCGACCGGTGACTTCTCGAGTGCCGAAAAGGCGTCGACCTCTGGAGCGTGTTCCGGTCCCTGGAAACCGATCGGACTGCTGGCGACGCGCTGGCCGAAGGTGGGGATCATGCCGCCGCCGTGATGCGTGAGGAAGCGCAGGTTTGGGTAGCGGTCGAGGATTCCCGCGAGGACCACGCGCGCCATGAATAGGCCCATCTCGTAGGGCCAGCCCAAGGCGAGCCACAGTCCGTAACGAGACTCCTCCTCACTCGCGAATTCCGGGTAGATAAAGCTGCGCGCGCCATGGACCCAGACGGGCTTGTTCAGCTCCGAGAATTTCGCGAACAGCGGTTCGAATCTCGGCTCGTCGAGCGGGTGGCCATTCACATTGGTGAAGATCTGGACACCTCTTGCGCCCAGTTGATTGATCGCGCGTTCGAGCTCCTTCACGCTGGCATCCGGATCGCCCATCGGTAATCCGGCGGCAAAGCCGAGAAACCGGTCGGGGTAGCGGTGGCAAAGCTCGGCCATGGAGTCGTTGGCCAGGGTGGCGAGGTCACGCAAGGTTGCGCCGCTTGCGACCTGCTCCAGTGGCGGGGTTCCGAGGGTGAGAATCTGCTGGTATCCGGGCCTTGCGTCCATCATGCGGAACCGCACGTCCAGCTCGTACAGGCCGGTCTGTCGGCTCGACCCATTCAGCCACGATCGCGCGGACGGAGTCTCCGCCGCTGCGACCATACGCTCGAACAGCGGCTTTGGCAGGATGTGCGGAAACGCGTCGATGATGTCCATGGGCACTACTTATGATTCAACCGCGTAGGAATGCTGTTGAGCTCCTCGCAGCCGGATTCGGTGACGATCACGGTGCCGCCGATGTTCACCCGGTGATCACCGAGACACGCGTTCGGCTCCAGCGCGAGCACCATGCCCGCCTGTAGCGCGATGTCGCGCACCGGCCGCTCGATCGAGGGCCCGGCATAGCGCACACCGAGCTCCAGCTTCTCCTGATTGATGCTCGTTCGGCCCATCAGAAAGTGCGGGCTCACGGAGTGGACCAACGGTGTGTATGCCCAGCAACCGGCCACGCGGAGCGGCTCGGCCATGGTCTGGACGAGCTCGGGGAATGACAGGCCAGCGCGCAGCACGCGCAACGCTTCCTCATACGACTGACGGGCAACGCTCTCACACCGGAGATTGGTCTCGTCCAGCGGGTCGAGCGCCACGCTCATCTGGACCTGCACCTCCTGATTGCCGCAGGCCGGCATGATCTCGGCGCACACGATATCGCCGCGCTCGAGACGTCGAGGCGGCTCGGCG
>JAFAPL010000310.1 GCA_019247135.1 Chloroflexota bacterium
CGCCCCGCCGAGCTTCGACATCGAGAACCTCCCTAAGCCGCGCGAGATCTACGACGTCCTCAACGAGTACGTGGTCGGGCAGGAACAGGCCAAGCGGAGCCTGTCCGTCGCCGTCTACAACCACTACAAGCGCGTTCAGATGATGCAGTCCGATGAGCACGACATCGAGCTGCAGAAGTCGAACATCCTCTTGCTCGGCCCCACCGGCTGCGGGAAGACCCTGTTGGCCCAGACCCTGGCCAAGATCCTCAATGTCCCGTTCGCGATCGCCGATGCCACCGCGCTCACCGAGGCGGGATACGTCGGCGAGGACGTCGAGAACATCTTGCTCAAGCTGATTCAGGCTGCCGATTACGACGTGAAGCGTGCCGAGACCGGCATCATTTACATTGACGAAGTCGACAAGATCGCCCGCAAGGCGGAGAACCCGTCGATCACGCGGGACGTATCCGGTGAAGGCGTCCAGCAGGCGCTGCTGAAGATCCTCGAGGGCACGACCGCTTCGGTTCCGCCGCAGGGTGGACGGAAGCATCCGCATCAGGAATTCATCCAGATCGACACCACGAATGTGCTGTTCATCGTGGGCGGCGCCTTCGCCGGACTCGACACGATCATCGAGTCGCGGATCGGCAAGAAGGGGCTCGGTTTCGGCGCGGAGCTGAAGACGAAGTTCGAACGCGATACTCGGGACGTCTTCGCGGAGGTCATGCCCGAGGACCTGTTGAAGTTCGGGCTGATTCCGGAGTTCATCGGCCGGCTACCTGTGATCACGTCGGTGCGACCGCTCGACCGCGACGCGCTCGTCGAGATTCTGACTGAGCCGCGGAACGCGCTCGTGAAGCAGTACTGCAAGCTGTTCGAGCTCGACAACGTTGAGCTCGAATTCAGCGACGACTCACTCGAGGCCATCGCCGACCAGGCCGTCCTGCGCGGCACCGGAGCGCGCGGGTTGCGGGCGATCATGGAAGAGGTCCTGCTGTCGGTGATGTACGAGGTGCCGTCGCGCGAAGACGTCGCCAGGGTCCAGATCACCCGCGAGACCGTGCTGGACCACGTTTACCCGACACTATTGCCGCGCGAAGCCCCCAAACGGGAGCGCCGCGAAAAGTCTGCCTAGCAGGCCATCGGTCTTGGCCCCATAGCAGAGCGTGCGACGGCGTGTCGCTCTGCAATGGGGCCAACGGCGTCGAAATGTGACGGTGGATAACGTCTATTCATATCCACCACCGTTGGGTCTCTGTGTAGCCGAGCATGTCCTGTTCGCCATCCTGCGCGAATGCGAACAGCTGTTGATGAGGTTCTCGCCCGTTACGGTCGCGTCGCGCCTCGAGGGAAACTGATAGGTCGCATCGGCCGGGCTGGCGTAGACCACGAGATTCGTCTGGGTCACCTCGTGGCCGTGTTCCCGCGAGCGTACGCAAGGCCCTGGGACGCCGATGACCCGTCCGTACACGAGCTGGCGGCTCTCGCCAGTGTCGGTGGCGATGTCGCAGTCAGCCATCTCACCGCGTTGCGACGGTACAGCCTTCCAGTCCCATGCGCCGCGCCGTTGCACGTCACGGCGTTCCAGCCGCGGCATCCTCGCGGCGTCCCGGGACGACTCATCGTCCATCGCACGCTATTGCCATTGCGCGCCGTCCAGATTGACGATGTCCCAGCCGTACGTCCAGAGGTCGCGGCCGTCACGAGTTGGCCACTATTGAGCGGTGCCGCTCAGCGAGCGCCGCTGATAGTGGCCGCTCGTCGTGGCCTGCTGTCTCCAGGGCTAGTCCTTCGACTCTGGGAACAGATGACGTGGATACCAGGACGTCGACAGCTCGGACAGCTGCTGCGATTGCTCGCGATGGGCTGCGAAAGTGAGCTAGAGCTATGGGGATACGAGCACGTCTTCGCCGTCCCGGGGCTCGATCACGCGGTGCGGCAACGCGTCGTTCGATGCGGTGCACGAACGTATCGCCTTGATTTGGCGTACGAGGAGGAGCGGCTGGCGGTCGAGCTCGACGGCCGCGCCTACCACGCCAGCCATGAACAGTGGGAGCGTGACATCGCCCGCGATCTCGACCTGGCAACGCTCGGATGGCAGACGATCCGGTTGTCGCACCAACGTCTGGTCAGCGACGTAGAGGGATGCCGACGCGCGGTGAGCGCAGTCCTTGCCGCTAGGCGCTCCCGCCATGAAGGATTGGCCTCATAGCAGAGCGACACGCCGTGTCGGACTCTGCAGTGAGGCCAAGACCGGGTCTCATCGCAAGGTGATCATGGCGTAGTCGTCAACTGGTCGGTAGCCGAGGCGCTGATAGATCGAATTCGAGACCGGATTGGCGAGGTCGGTGAACAGTACGGGAATCGCGCCGAGGTCCAGAACCTCCCGGGTGGCAGCGGCCGTTACCGCCGAGCCATAGCCACGGCCGCGTTGCGACGGCGGCGTATATACCGGCCCGATCCGAGCCGAGCCGGAGATCGGACGCCGACGTGTCGCGAGGGACACCGGCACCTCGTCCGCATCGACCCACAGCCA
>JAFAPL010000315.1 GCA_019247135.1 Chloroflexota bacterium
CGCCACAGTCCTGCTGGCAGCTGTCCTGAAGGGGGTGACAGACAGTGGCGTTAGCAGCCCAATCTGAACGCGCTCCCAGCCGCGCAATCAATCTCAAGTTCTTGATCGCAGGCGGCGTGATCGCACTGGCTGTCGCGTACCTCGTCATGATGGGCCTGCAAGGCACGACCGTGTACTTTCTGACCGTCAGCGAGCTCGAGGCAAAGGGCCCAGCGGCACAGAATCAGCTCTATCGCGTGTCAGGCAACCTGGTGCCTGGTTCGCTCGTACGCGATAGTGGCGGGTTGACCATCCACTTCTCGATCGCCGACGCGACAGCGCCGTCACAACCGCTCGACGTTGTCTACCGTGGCGGTCAAGTGCCCGACATCATGGGCGACAACATCGAGATCGTTGCCGAAGGCAAGTTGGACGCGCAGGGGACGTTCGCGGCCAATAACGTGTTGGCCAAGTGCCCGTCGCGCCTGGAAAACGCCGCGCCCGACGAACACGATTACAGCGCCTCCAGCTGATGGCGTCCGTCGGCGAGATCTGCATCGTTGGCGCATTCGCGCTCGCGCTGTACGCCATCGCTAGCTCGGTGTACGGCGTGCGGAGCCGCGCACCCGAGCTGATCGCGAGCGGCGAGCATGCCGCGTGGGCCGTGACCGGTCTCATCACCGCGGCCTCGCTGACATTGCTGATCGCGTTCGGTGTCCACGACTTCTCGCTCCGCTACGTCTGGGAGCACTCCAGTCGGGCCATGCCGGTCGACCTCGTCCTGGCGGCGTTCTACAGCGGCCAGCAGGGCTCGCTGCTGTACTGGGCGTGGACGCTCTCGATCTTCACCGCGATCGTTCTGTGGCAGCAGCGCAAGCCCGGACCGCACCGCGTGTTCATGCCGTACGTGGTCGCCGTGCTGATGGCGGTTGCAGCCTTCATGACGTTGCTGCTGGGCTTTGTCGCCACACCCTTTGAAGCCCTGCCCCACCCGCCTGCTGACGGCGTCGGCCTCAACCCACTGCTGTACGACGAAGGCATGCGCATCCACCCACCGATGCTGCTGGCGGGGCTCATGAGCTGGAGCGTCCCGTTTGCGTTCGCCATCGCCGCGCTTGCGACAGGTCGGCTGGGGAACGAATGGGTAGCGCTCTCGCGCAGGTACGCCATGGTGGCATGGTTGATCCTGGGGCTTGGCAACGTGCTCGGTGCCTGGTGGGCGTACCACGTGCTCGGTTGGGGTGGCTATTGGGGCTGGGACCCAGTCGAGAACGTCGCGCTGATGCCATGGCTGGTCGGGACGGCCTTCATCCACAGCATTCAGATGCAAGAGCGCCGAGGCATGCTCAAGGCGTGGAACGTGTTGCTGATCATGATCACGTTCTTCCTCAGCATCTTCGGGACGTTCGTGGTGCGCAGCGGCATCCTCGCTTCAGTGCACGCCTTCGCCCTGTCCGCCATTGGCCCGTACTTTCTGACGTTTCTCGGTCTGGCGATCGTCGGCTCGCTGGCGTTGTTCTTCTGGCGTTTGCCGCAGTTGCGATCCGAAAATCAGCTGGACGCGTTGCTTTCGCGCGAAGCGAGCTTCCTTCTGAACAATCTGCTGTTCCTGGGGATTGCGTTCGCCATCTTCTGGGGGACGATCTATCCGCTGGTGGCCGAAGCAGTGGCAGACACCAAGGTGAGCGTCGGCCCGCCGTACTTCAAGCAGGTCGCGGGTCCACTACTCGGGGGCATGCTGTTGCTCATGGGCATCGGCCCGCTCATGCCGTGGCGCCGCGCCTCGCGCGACCACCTCGCGCGAAACTTCCTGACACCACTTCTCACTACCCTTGTCGGCCTGAGCGTCCTGGCCATCTTCGGTGTGCGCGACGTTTTCGCGGTCATCGGTTTCGGGCTGTGCCTGTTCGTGGTCGGCACGATCCTCCAGGAGTTCGTTCGAGGAGCACGCGCCAGACGCGCCGCGACCGGCGAGAATTACCTCGCGGCCGTCGGCAACCTGATTCGTCGAAACAATCGGCGCTACGGTGGCTACATCGTCCATCTCGCAATCGTGCTCATCGGCGCGGGCGCCGTTGGGTCGCAGGTGTATCAGCAGCAGACGCAGGCGACGCTAGCACCCGGGGACAGCGTCTCGATCGCGGGCTACACGATCACCGCGCATGGCATTCAGACGGCGAATCCGCCCGGCGTGTCCGTGGTCAATGGAGTGCTCAACGTGAACGGCGACCAGGAGGTTCGACCGTCGCGCCAGATCTTTGACAACTTCCCGGAGCAGCCGAGCACGAAAGTCGGCCTGCTCTCGACGCCGGCTGAAGACCTGTATGTCGTTCTCGCGGGATGGAACGGTGATGGCTCCTCGGCGCAGGTGAGCCTGGCCGTGTTTGTCAACCCGCTCGTGAGCTGGATCTGGACGGGTGGCTTGCTGCTGTTGCTTGGCACCATCGTGACGATGTGGCCAGTGCCCGTGCCCGTCGCGCGGCGTGCGACGATCCCGCGCGGCGCGACTGTTGGAGCGGCGCCATGAGGCGTTTTGGAGTGTTGGCAATTGGCGGGCTGCCGAACTGGACTCTACAGGCTCTGTTCCTCTCCATGGCGATCATGTTCGCGCTATTGCCGCTGATCGCACACGCCGACACGCAGGACGACGCCGTGCGTCGCATTGCCCTGCAGCTCCAGTGCCCCGTCTGCGAAGGCGAGACC
>JAFAPL010000317.1 GCA_019247135.1 Chloroflexota bacterium
GGGCTGTGCACCTGCTGTTCCAGGCCTTTGCTAAAGCGTTCATACCAGTCCAGATGCCGATTGCGAGCTGCTGGTTCGGCATGTGCCTCTCGCAGCTTCTCGATTGCGTACTGGCGGAGTGTTTCTAGCAGTCGATAGCGGCTTTGACCCGCCTGCTGCTCCACTTGAACGAGCGACTTGTCCACCAGGCTTGACATCAGTCGGAGGACATCCAGGGTTGGCCCGCATACCGCTTCGGCCGACTCCAGCGTCCATCCGCCTGCAAAGACACTCAGTTGCTCGAGCAGCCGGCGTTCCTCGCCGGTCAGCAGCTCATAGCTCCAGTCGACCAGCGCGCGGAGCGTCTGGTGGCGCGGCGCAGCGGAACGGCGGCTCGTGGTCAGCCAGGTAAAGCGCCGGTCCAGGCGCTGTTCGATCTCTTCGACAGTCATCGTGTTGACCCGAGCGGCCGCTAGCTCGATGGCCAACGGCAGACCGTCCAGCTGCTGACAGAGATGCACAGCTGCCGCCCGGTTCTGGCTGGTGATTTCGAACCCGGGGCTCGCCTGGCGCGCACGGTCCACAAATAGCTGCAGGCCGTCAGAATCCGCCGCCAGCGGTGCTATCGGCAATACGATCTCGCCCTCAATGTTGAGCGGTTCGCGACTGGTCGCGAGGATCGTCAGTCGCGGACTGGCGTGCAGCAGCGACTCCGCTACGGCCGCGCAGGCGGCGATCAGATGCTCGCAATTGTCCAGGATGAGCAGCAGCTGGCGACTCTGCAGCCAGTCCATCATCGTCGCGAGCAGCGGTTGTCCAGGAACGTCCCGCACGCCGAGGCCGGCGGCGACGGCGCGCGGGACGAGGGCGCCCTCGGACAGCGGCGCCAGCTCGAGCAGGTACACGCCATCGACATAGGGTTGCGATGTGGATGCGAGTTGGCCAGCAACCTCGAGCCCCAACCGCGTCTTGCCTACTCCGCCCGGTCCCGTCAGCGTCAACAGTGGGGCAGTTGCGAGCAGCGTGCGAATCTGCGCCAGTTCACGCTCGCGCCCGACGAAGCTGCTGAGCGCGTTGGACAGGTTGCTCCGGGCGCGCTCGCGGCCGTGCGGTCCGGCCAGCCTGGAATGTGCCGCGCTGGTTAAATCCGCGCGCGCTCGGTCGCCGAGGTCGAGCGCCACCGCCAGTCGTCGTACCGTGCCGGGATGCGGGTGCCGTGCGCCGCGTTCGAGATCGGAGACTCCGCGTCGACTCAACCCTGCTCGCTCGGCCAATTCGTCCTGTGATAGCCCGGCTGCCAAGCGGTGCCCTCGCAGCAGGTCGCCGAACGCCGCTGACTGTTCAAGTTCAACTGCGGGCATGTCCGTACCTTTGGCCGTGGCTCAGCATACCGCGAGTGAAACGTCCTCACCCCCAGGGCCCATCACGCCCTGTGCCGCGGCGCGAAAAGATCCTGTTGCGTTCGGAATGTGTTGACGGTGCGCCTCGCGTCATCGTCGTGTCCGACCGAGACTAGCGCGTATCTGCTGCCCAGAAGAAGAGCCGCTACATGAATGAAACGACAGGGGTGTGACTTCCGGATCGAAATGAAAGGAGAGTGCCATGGCCGCGATTACGCTCCTGCTGCACCCCGAGGTAGCCACAGTTCGAAACGATTTCGGCGCCGCTGAGCACGATCTGCGACCGGGCCTGCCGATCTGGCAGCCGGCGCAAGCGACGGAAGAACTCGACCAACCTGCTCTACGGCCCGCCGGCTGGATGATGATCGGCATCGCGTTTGTCCGCAAATAACCGGAGTGGCGCGCCTGCGCCGTAGGCACCTGCAATTTGCGTGTCAGCTGCAGTCCGCCATCGCGGCGGCGGTGGCCAGCCCCGAACGCAGACTGTGGCCCGCGTAGTTGTTGGCGTCCAGACCGGCATCGTGCGCGCAGCGTTTGACGACGAGCGCCATCGACTGATCCGTCAGTCGCTGAGGTTTGACGTTGGCGTGCCGGTCGATAGGACGAAAGATCGGCCCTCGCACAACGAGCTCGCGGCGGATGCCCTGGAACACCAATCGCACCTGAGGGTCGCGCGTCAGCATCGCCGACTCGTATGCCAGGCGGTTCGAAGCGCCGCAGAGCCGTCTTTGGCGAGGTGGTCATCGTCAGCCAACCGACGCGCAGGAAGGCTGTCACTTTAAGCGTAAAGTGGCGCGCTTTTTGACGCGCTAGTTGTCGCCGGTGGCGGCTGCTAGCTGCGCTCGGTGAATTCCAGCGGCGGCGCCGGGCGGGATAGATTAGCTGCGCGGCAAGCCTACTCCGGCAGGGTCTGCGGCAGTCCGAAGTATGCGAAAAGGCTGCGCTCCCCGAACCACGTGACAGCCGACACGCGGTCCTCACGTAACGTCAGCACCATCATGGCGTAGGCGCGGACGATCGGTGCGTGGGGATCTGGAAGATAGCAACCGAATGCGGGTTGGCCGTTGGCGCGAGTCGACACGAGCCGGAGGTTCGCGCCGCGACGGTCGCCGCGCTCGCGAGCGATGAATCTCGCAATCGCCTCGCCGCCCCGGTACTCCCCGGGTTGCGGCGGCATCGTCAGCCAGGCGTCATCGGTGAGCAGCGCGATCAGCCCTGGTGTATCGCCCTGCTCCACGGCGGCGATGAAGCGGCCGACGAGTTCGCGCTCGCGGACCGAGCCAGGCAGCGGGACAAG
>JAFAPL010000328.1 GCA_019247135.1 Chloroflexota bacterium
GAACCAGGCGATTTTCAATCCGAGGGGAGATCTCATTGCCACCGCCAGCCAGGACGGAACGGCGAAACTCTGGGACGCCAGGACCGGCGTGGCCCTCGCAACGTTCCCGGCAGACGAGGCGGTGTTACGAGTTGCATTCAGTCATGACGGCACCAAACTAGCAACGGCTTCATACGACAAGCACGTACGCGTGTATGATCTGGCGGATCCGGGCAGTCCGGTGGTTCTGGAGGGTCACACGGGTGCGGTGGTCGCGGTCGCATTCAATCCAGACGATCAGGAGATCGTCAGCGCCGGCAGCGACCAGACAGCCATTGTCTGGAGCCTGGATTGGATCGCGCACACCGGCACGAAGCTCCAGGTATTGAGTGGCCACACCGGGGCGCTCACGAGCGCCGAGTTCAGCCCCGATGGAACGCGCGTGCTCACCAGCAGCGCGGATCGGACCGCGCGCATCTGGGATGCCGGCACCGGGAATCAACTCGCATCCTTGCGCGGGCATACGGGAGAGGTGATCAAGGCAGCATTCAGTGACACGGGCAGCCGGATCCTGACGGTCGGCGATACCACCACCCGCGTCTGGGAGCCGACAGCCGACCAGGAACTCGTTGCGCTGACGGGGTTCCGGGACGCCGTCACCACTGTCCAGTTCAGTCGAGACGGCGCGCTGGTGTTGGCTGGTGGTGCCGCGGGGACGGCTCAGATATGGAACACCGACGACTGGAGTCTTCGGTCCAAGCTCACCGGCCACACCGACGGAATCGTCAGCGCAACGTTTGACGCCGCCGCCGACGCGGCGCTCACGGCAAGTCTCGATGGCACGGCAATCCTCTGGGAAATCAGCGACGGTCGCCCCGTTCAGCGGATGGACGCCCAGGCGGGCCCGCTCACGGCCGCGGAGCTCAGTCCGGACGGCCAGACGGTTGTCGCCAGCTATCGCGACGGGAGCCTGCGCCTGTGGCATGCAGGCGCCGATCAGGCCGTGACATTGCTGCCACCCACCGCTTCTCCGGTCACGGCAATCGCATTCGATCCAGGTGGAGCCTCGTTTGCCACGGTCGCGGCGGACGGATCGGTGCTTTTGTGGGACACCAGCACGCACACGCAGCGTCCGTTGGACGGCCACGTGGACTGGATCACCGGACTCGCCATGGATCCGCATTCCGGGCACCTTGCGACCTCGAGCGCCGACGCCACCATTCGCGTCTGGGACCCGGGCGCGAACCGTCTGCTGACGAACCTGGAAGGCCACACGGCCATGACCACCAGCGCAGCATTCTCGCCTGATGGTTCGCGCGTGGTCAGCAGCAGTGTGGACGGGACGGCGCGAATCTGGAATCTGGCAGATCCGGCCACCTCATTGGTGCTCTCGGGGCATCGCCTTCCCGTATGGACGGCGGTGTTCAGTCCATCGGGACGTGCCGTGTTGACGAGTGGTGACGACGGCACCGCGCGGCTCTGGGACGCCACAACCGGAGCGCAGATCACCACGTTGCCTGGTCATACCGGTCCGGTACGAAGCGCTGTATTCAGTCCGGATGAGCGCTACATCGCCACCGCCGGGCGCGACGGTGTCATCCAGATCCACTTGACGCATCTTGCGGATCTGGTGAAGCTCGCGACGGCTGGGCTCCAGCCCGCGCCAGCAAGGCTTTCGACGGCAGACTTGCAGCAACTGCAATCGCGATTACGGAAGGGTGGCCTGCCTGCCGATAACTACATCAACATTTCGGTACAGGAGCCGGAGCTTGCGGATGTCGCGGGCGCTTCTGTCTCGCGCAGTGACGGAGTCACTCCGTCGAGTGCGGACGGCTGCCGTGCAGCCGTCCACTGGCAAACCGTGCTCGCGTCGCATCCGAAGCTCGGATGTGCCACGCTCGCCGCGTCAACCGACACGACCTACCGCGTCTACGAGCGCGGCATGATGATCTGGTGGAAGAGTCCGAGTCCATCACAGGTGTACGTGCTGTCCCAGTCGGCTCGGGGCAACCGTTGGCAAGCTTTTCAGGACTACAGCACCGACCCGCAGGTTGCATCGGTACCAAGCCAGGGCTGCCCGGAGTACCAGCACAGCGGACGTATGCCGCCTGTACCCGAATTCGATACGCTGTGGTGCGAACCGTGGGATTGGAAGCTTCCACTGGGTCAACTGACGCAGCCGGATCAGTCTGGTGGGGGCAACCTGATCCAGCAGTTCCAGCACGGGACGGTGTTGAGCCTGGCGAATGGCCCTGGCCTGATCCTGTACGACGATCACACCTGGGACAAATTCGCCGGCCCAAGCTGAGTTATTCAGCGTCGCGCTTCGGCCACGAGCTGCCTTCGCAAAGGAAATCGGTGCTGCGCGATGGCCGCGCTGAACTGCTCGACGAACGTCTCGATACTCGATGCGGAGCCCACCACCACTCCGGCCGCGTCCTCGGATGACGAATGGTCGCCCGGCAGCGGCACTCTCGCCTCGCGCAGCAAATCGGTCCCTTCACCCATCGCTCCAATAGGCTTGGCGTGACGGTACGCTTCGGCCACGAACTCGATAGCCGCCGCCTGCTGCAACAGCATCGGGACTGCCGACGCCCCGCCAGGCACGAGCACCGCGTCGTACATCACCGAGCTTGCCGCGAGTGTGTGTTTGTCGACCGGTAACGGCGTACCATCGGCTCCTGGCACGACACCCAGCATCGGGGCGATCACATCGATATGTGCGCCTTCAGCCTCCAATCGCTGGCGCGCGGCCTCGACCGAGGCAGAATCCAGCCCAGGCGCGGCAAGGACCGCGATTCGGCGGCTGCGAATGGAGTCCTTGACGGTGCGCTCCATGCTCAGCGCGGCCGAGCGCTCAACCGTCGGACCATCGAACGTGCGCCGTTGAATTGGAGCACCTGCCGCGTCGACGATGACCTGCGGCTCGCCTTCCGGCGGCACGACACCGATCTGACGCGCGACCTCCACCGCGAGCTCCCGATCGACAAGATCCAGCAAGCACACCATGCGCTGCCGCACCACCGGGCTCTCCACGCGCGATAGCTCGAACCGCGCCGCGTCGACCAGGTGGAGTTGCTCACCTCTCGATAGGCTGTTCCAGAACAGCGTCGCCTGGCTGAAGTAGTCGCGGAATCGTTCGCTTCGCCGTCGCACCTTCGAGCCGCTTACTTCCTCCGGATAGTTTTCGAAGCCGCCCTCGCTGCGTGGAGCCGGCATGGGTGCGCCATCGGCCAACGTGTTCGGGAAGTAGTTCACCCGCCCGTGATTGATGGTCTGCCGCATGAACCCGTTCTGCTGGTTGTTGAAGACAGGCGCGACGGACTTGTTGATTGGTAGCTCGTGAAAGTTCACGCTGTTGAAGCGGTTGAGCTGCGTATCCAGATACGAGAACAAGCGCCCCTGCAGCAACGGGTCGTCCGTGACGTCGATACCAGGCACCAGGTTGCCGATGTGAAAAGCAACCTGCTCCGTTTCAGCGAAGAAGTTGTCCGGATTGCGGTTCAATGTCAGTCGTCCGACTCGACGCACCGGGATCAGCTCTTCGGGCCAGATCTTCGTCGCGTCCAGCACGTCGAACGGATACTGGCCAGCGTCGGCTTCCTCCATGATCTGGACGCCCAGGTCCCACTCCGGATAGTCGCCTTGCTGAATTGCCTCCCACAGGTCACGCCGCAGATAGTCGGGATCCTTGCCGGCCAGCTTCTGTGCTTCGTCCCAGACGAGTCCGTGCACCCCCAGCAGTGGCTTCCAGTGGAATTTCACGAAGCGCGAAACACCTCGTGCATTGACCAATCGGAACGTATGGACGCCAAAGCCTTCCATCATTCGATAGCTGCGCGAGATACCACGGTCGGACAGGACCCACATCACTGTGGCCATCGATTCCGGCATCAAAGAGATGAAGTCCCAGAAGGTGTCGTGCGCGGTGGACGCCTGCGGGATGTGGTGGTGCGGCTCCGGCTTGCCCGCGTGTATGAGGTCCAGGAACTTGATGGCATCCTGGACGAAGAAGACCGGGATGTTGTTCCCGACCAGGTCGAACACGCCTTCCTGGGTGTAGAACTTGGTGGCAAAACCGCGAATATCGCGGACCGTATCGGCTGAGCCACGCGAGCCCAGCACCTGCGAGAAGCGGACGAACACCGGAGTGGTTCGCGCAGTGTCGGTGAGAAAGCCCGCGTTCGTGTACTCGTGGAGTGATTCGTACAGTCGGAAATAGCCGTGCGCGCCGGAGCCGCGCGCGTGGACCACCCGCTGGGGGATCTCCTCGTGATCGAAATGGGTGATCTTTTCGCGGAAGTGGAAGTCCTCCATCAGCGTTGGCCCGCGCTCGCCGGCTTTCAACGAGTCGTCGGTGTGGCTGATGCGCACGCCCTGGTTGCTGGTCAGGTACTCCCCGTCGGGTCGATTGTGGAACTCGTACATCTGACGGTCTTTGTCGAAACCGTCGCGCAGGTGCCCGTCACGTGCAGGCTGGTCCGTCATGCAAGGAACTCCTGTATGGGTGAAGTGGAGGCTTTTAGCGAAGGATTTTGCCGACCGGCGATGCTTCGACGGCTGCTTGAACGCCCCCGAGCACAGGCCCACGATCGAGCATCGACTGCATGCGATCGCCGATCTGCTGGCTCTGCTCGTCGCCGAGCGCCTGATCGACGCGCGGGAAGACCTCGAGCTCTTCTTCCATGATGTGTTTGTGCAACAGATCGTTGATCTTGCCGACGGTCATCCGCCAACGCGGATCTGCCGCGTCGAGCGAGCCGACGTCCGCGATCATTGCCTTGACCAGGTCGACCTGGCGCTCGTGCTCGTCATGCCAGTCACCCAGCGGTGTGCCTGGGCCATGCTGTTCGCGCATGGGTGTGTACAGCAGGGTGTCCTCAATCTGCTCGTGCAGATTGAGCACGGGCTGGAGCTCGGTCCAGAGGCGCTGCGCCTCGGCCGGTGGGGCGGACAGGAGGACCTTGAACCGGCGCTTCTGATCCGCGTGCATGGTTCTGAGGAATTGAGTCGCGCGCATATGTCTCCTTTATCCGCGGCCCGCGGGCGCGCGTGCGGGGCCGCCTTGCCGCGCGGATCACGCTTCCTAGGCAAAGCGCATGCCATGCTGCGCCCCTGCTCGCGCACGCCCTGGAGACCTTGCTCTCACCCGGGAGTGGCGCATTTCATGATGGGTTGCTCCCGTGGCGCGGTGCCAGCTCGGGATGCCGCTCGGCCTCTCGGAGATATTCAGCTACTCAGGACGACAACGCGGCCATTACGGTCGACCACCACGACGCTGCCGTCCGGGCGAATCGACGGGGCGGACCACACCGGTGCGCCGAGGTCCAGATCCGTGATCCGTTCCCCGTCAGCTGTCGACAACGAGAATACGTGGCCCACCGTACTCCCCGTGTACAGCGTGCCGGCCGCGTCCAGCGCCGGCGAACCGTAGACCGATCCAACGATGTTGAACTGCCACTTCAGTGAGCCATCGCGCGTATTCAAGGCGTAGATGCCACCCTTATTCGCGCCGAAGTACACCGTCGAGGCGTCTCCGCTCAGCGCGGCCGTCGTCCAGATCCCGGCGAGCTCGCGCTCGGCTTCATACAGCCATTTCTGCTGCCCGCTCGGGTCGATCGCGTAGAAGTTGCTATTGTTGGCGCCGACGTAAATTGTGCCGTCCGGGCCGATGGTGGGCGAAGCAGCGCTGCCCACGCCGTCCTGGCCTCGGTTTGGCGGAGCAGTGACTGGCGCGGTCACGAGCGGCGTTGGGCCGAGATGCTCGCTGGAATTGAAGGTCCATTTGACTGAGCCCTGCGTACCCGAGCCAGCCGGCGGGGAGATGGCGTACAGCCCGTCGGTCAGAGCAGTCGTGTAGACCGTTCCATCTGGAGCCACCGCAGGGGCCACTTTGACCGTCTGTCCGAATTGTGCCGGTTGGCCATTACCAGTCTGAGCGGTCCATTTGACATTCCCACTGGTCGAATCGATCGCCGACAGCACGCCAGCCACGTTGACGATGTACAGCGTGCCGTCGGGCCCTAGTGTTGGCGTGTTCTGGACGTTTCCGGCACCGAGGTCGGCTTGCCATACGACCTGGCCGTCCTGGCCGCTGGCTGGCGCCCGCACGGCAAACAAGCTACCCCGCGCCGCCCCGCCGGTGCCGGTGGTGAACGACACATACACGGTGTTACCGTCACGAGCCAGGGCCGGGGTGCAGTGAAAGGGCGAACCATTGGCCGGCCGAAAACGCCAGATCAGATCGAGCGCGTTCGCGCTGGTCGAACTGTTTCTCAGTGCGAAGAGCCAGCCAATGAAGTTCGTAGCGTAGATCGTCCCGTCCGGTCCGATGGCAGTCGAGCTCTGGACGTCAGGCCCCGGGCCGAGCGCGTCCTCAGGCCGGAGATCAGGTTGATTGGTGCTGAAGGTCCGCGCGATCGCCAGGGAGCGCGTACCGGTATGCGGCGAGCGGCCGGTATGCAGAGCATCCATCTGGTACTGCGGCTTGCCCACGACAGCGCCCGCTGCCAGCGACGGAGAGGGCGAGGCGCTCGCGACGACCCCCGGCGAGGGTGATGGACTTGCGGCAGCCGCGGGTTTGGGTACCGGGCTCGTCGCGGCAGCCGGCGACGGCGCCGCCGCGGCTGGCGATGCAGCGCCGGCCGCAGGCGACGCCGCAGCCGCCGGCGCCGTGGTTGCCCCGGCCGGAGCGGGTTGCGTGGTCACCGTGATCGGCTGTGGCTGACTCTGGCAGGCCGCCAGAAGACCCGCACCACACACGACAAACAGTTCGCCGAAACCAGTCAGGAGTCGGCGCCGCGTCGGACGCATCGCGCAGAACTACCTCCTATTCAATATGCGGCGGACGCGCCCATTCTGCTCACTGTGCAGACCTGATACGGCTGCAGCATGATGAGGTCGGTCTCTGGGGCGGCGTCGCCCGAGCGGATAAAAATCTGTTGACCGAGTGCGTCAGCGAGACCGTAGCAGTCGGTCGTGGTCTCGATGATCAACTGCTCCCCGTCCGCCGTCTGTACGACGACTCTGTCGATGGCATCGGGCGGTGTGTACACGACAGTCGCGGGCTCGACAGATGCGACGGCTGGGGGCGCCGTTTCAAGTCCGTCCTGGTGGGGGGCTGGTGTGACCGGCGGGTACAGTCCGTTGTGCCAGCTACCGTCCCAGGTCTCCATCCCGTCCCTGGTAAGGGCCCAGTGGTGGTCACCTGACGCAAACACCGACATCCCGTCACCTCGGGCGATGGCCACGCCGGTCGATGTGATCTGGACGGCGTTACCCTGCGGGTCCAGGTGCGGGCATCCCGTCGGCGACCCCATCGCGCTTCCAACCGCCTCTTGCAGATCGGTCAGCTCGGCTGCCAACTCGGGGCTGATCGCGTCCGGACATGCCGACTGCGCGTGTGCCGCGAACAATCCGCTGGCTGAGCTCAGCACGGCCACGAGCGCGCCACGACTCACCCACGACCGCCAAGCCACAACGCGACGTTAACATCGACCGGAGCAAAGGACAACGTTTACCTGAACGCTGCTGACTGATTGATCGGAATTGCAGGCCCGCCGGCAGAGCGGGAGCTCGGACTGGTCTCCGGCGATCAACCGACCTCGACATGCGGCCAACCAGTTCCGCCATCCGGCTGGGGCAGCGTGAACGCCTCATCCTGAACGCTGTCTGTGCCGTCCGTTGCGCGCGCGACCAGCCTCGTGTTTTCACCCGCCGTGTACTCGAACGAGCCACTCCATCTCACCCAGGCATCGTTTCCCAGACCCGCATCGAGGATCGTTGCCTCGCGCCAGGTGCTGCCAGCATCGGTGCTGTATTCGACCCGTTTGATGCCTCGCGTCCCTGCGTACGCGACGCCGCTGACCGTCTTCTGGCCGGGTGTGAGCGTCGCGCCAGGCGCCGGACTGTCGATCCGAGACATCGTCCGAATGACCCCATCCTTGCTCCAGTTCCGTTGTCCGTACCAATCCAGGAACTCCCGCGACATCGGTCGCAAGCCGACGACCCACTTCGGGTTCTTCATCCCGTAATGGCCTGGCACAAGGAGCCGCGCTGGATAGCCATGCTCGCGTGGTAGCACCTCGCCGTTCATTTCGTACGCCAGCACGGTGCCAGGATCCATGGCCACATCCATTGGCAACGCGCTGACGTACTCGTCCGCCGAGAGGACGGCAAGCCACCGCGCTGTCGGCTTTGGCCCACCCGTCAGCGCGAGGATGTCGCGCACCGACACGCCCTTCCATTGCGCCGTGCTGATGAGCTCGGCACCGAAGGGGGCGAGCTCGGGCTTGCCTACGAAGTTCGAGATGCACTCGAGGGTCTTGGTGAACTCGACCGCGGGCAGCCGCCGCAGTGTGGAGTAATCCAACTGAAAGCTACGTTCGACCTCACCGTCGACCAGCAGGAACCAGTCGCGCGGTTGCAGGACGGGGTCACCCGCCGCGTTCTTGGTCACAACATAGAAGTCCTGGTTGCTCGTGGTCGCGGACGCCAGTTGGCCCGGGGGGCGACCCGAGGGCAGGACAGCGCCGTCCTTGTCGCGCTGCATATCGCGCTCGGCGCCTGGCTCGGGCAGCGCTGGCGTCGTCTGGACTACCGGGGTCGGAGGCGGCGCCGTGGGCTGCGCGATGGGGCTGGCCAGCGCCTGCGGGTGCGGGTTCGGCGGCTCCAGGCCGCCAGATGGCACAGGCTCCTGCGGATCGACCAGCAGGATGCTCGGGGCTCGCGTCGAAGTGGGTAGCAGTAGACCGCTGGCGTACGTGGCAATGTAGGCCGCGCCAGTGCCGCCGATAAGAGTCAGCAGCATTCGACGCTCGGGCGCGGGCACCGGCGGCCACCACTCATCCGCCTGCGCGATCTGCCACACACGCGTGCCGCCCAGCACTGCGGCATATGACAGGCTGACCGCGAGATAGCCCAGCACCGCCTGCGCGGTGCCGTCGAGCAAGGCAGTTGCGAACACGCCCGCCGAGGTCAGCGGCATGATGACGAGCATCACCACCAGCCACACGGCGACGCCGAGCAGTGCAATGGCCTGTAGTGACCAGCGGCGGCGCAACACGTAGTAGCCGACCGCGGCGAATGCGGCCAGAACCAGGACCACGGCGGCATCGAGGCCGTAGCGCTTCGCATCGAAGCCGAAGCGCAACAGGATTGCTTCGAACAGACCTGGCGGCACGAACAAGAGCAGCCACTCGAGCACGCGCTCGGGAATCGTGCGCACGCCGGCCGTGGACCGAAACAGCAGCATGCCAAGCCCGAGCACAAGCGAGGCAGAGACGCCGCCGACGATTGCCGAACCCTCCGAGCCGTCGTCGACTGGCTCGGTCGCGCGCGGTCGGCCACGTGTAGTAGTCGTCACGGCGTGCATCTTTGTGCTTGATGCAGCAAGCGTGAATAGAGTCCCATATAGATTGCGGTCGAAAGCCCGTCGAGTGTAGACAATCCTTGATGAGGCAGCGTGAAAGTCGTGACTGGACGAGCTCCATCGCCGTAGGGGCCGCCGCGACCGCCGCTGCAATGCTTCTTCAACAAGCCGTTCGTGTTGGCTGGCAGGTGCGCAGCCTGCCCGAACGCATCATGGAATGGCTGCTGTTGTTCGTGCCGCTCGATCTGTTCGAGCGCGGACTGCAGCAGTTCGGGGCCAGTGCCAAGGAGATCGCTCTGGTCGGCATCTTCGCCGGGATGGCAGTCCTTTTGATGGTGGTTGCCACTGCCCTGGCGCGTACCGCCAGCAGCGGCTGGGTCATTCTCCTGACTGGCTTCGGACTGTGGCTGTTCACGATGCTCGTGATCATGCCGCTTACTGGTGCGGGACCGTTCGCAACAGGCCTGCTTTCGAATCCGGTGCTGACCAATTCCGCCTATCTCGTCGTGTTTGCTGCCTTCGCGGCCGTTACAGCCCTGTTCGCGGCGGCGCTCGATCTGGCGGGCTCGCGTAGGCAAGGTGCGGCCGGCGCCGCAATCAACCGAGACAGGCGCAGCGTGCTGGCTGGCCTGGCGGCCGCCTGTGCCGCGTTGGTCGCGTACGGGGCTGGCCGCGCCACGTCCGCCGGCGGAGCGGCGGTGCAGTCGTCCTTACCGCTCGCGGCGGCACCAACGAGCTTGCCCGCGCCCACGGCCACCCCTCTTCCCCCACGTGCCGGCAGCGGCGTGACCTTGGCGCCGCCGACGAGCGCGCCCATCACCCCAACCACCGTTCCAACGGCTGCTGCCGAGTTCGCGACGCCGGCGGCCGCGCGAAGTCTGGCACGCGGGGAAGAAGGTTCGCTCACGGCCGCCGGTCGGAGCCCCGGCACGCTTGCGCCAGTCATCACCAGCAATACCGATTTCTACGTGGTCACCAAGAACCCGGTTGCCGACCCGGTGCTCGACGCAAATACATGGCGGCTCGTGATCGACGGCGAAGTGGAGCACCCGGTTCAGGTCGACTATGGCACGCTTGTGAAGCTGCCGCCGATCGAGATCACCAAAACCCTCGAGTGCATCTCCAATCTGACGGCCGGCTGTTCGCTGGCAGCATTCGGCTGCGATCTTGTTTCGACGGCAGTCTGGCGAGGCGCCCGATTGGGCGACGTGCTTGGTCTGGCAGGCGGACTGAAGTCGAGCGCCGTCGCTGTCGTCTTTCTCGGCTACGACGAGTTCACGGCAGCCCTGGCACCAGACGCCGTCCTCGATCCTGACTCGCTCCTGGTCTATCAGATGAATGGACAGATACTGCCGCGCGAGCACGGGTATCCCGCCCGCGTCCTGGTGCCCGGTCGTTACGGTATGAAGAACACAAAGTGGGTTGCTGGTATCCGAGCGGTCGATCAGCCGTACGCCGATTGGTACCAGCAGCGAGGTTGGACCAAGGACGGGTTCGTCAAGACGATGTCGCGCATTGATGTACCGACGGATGGCGCCCGTCTGGATGCTGGTCCGCAGCGTGTGGCTGGGATCGCATACGCTGGCGATCGGGGTATCCAGCGGGTAGAAGTGAGCGCGGACGGAGGCATGACGTGGCAGGCCACCTCCCTACTCGAGCAGCCGCCCGGCAAAGACGTCATGGTTCGCTGGGCCGCGACGTTCACGATGGCCGACCAACCGGTCATGCTTGTCGTCCGGGCGACCGACGGCGCCGGCCAGGCCCAGACCGACGACTTTGGCTTACCAGCACCGGACGGCGGGTGGGGACAGGACAGTATCCAGGTGCAGCCCGCATGATCGCCAGCTGCCGTCGACACTCACTTGCTGACCCGGCGAAATAACGTCGTTTCGCTACGCGCGAGTGCCCGGGGGATGACAGAGACGGCCTGGAGCGCAGGGTTGGAGATTGGGTGAGTGAGCATCCTGCCTCGCTGTTGAAAAGTGGACAGCCGACGGGCGCACTCGCGCTCATCGAGGTGCTGCCATTGATGGTCGGCGAGAGTCGCAGTGGTCGGCTCTCAGCAGAGGAGAATGGCGGCTCCCAGCTGCATGTATGGCTCGAGGACGGCCGCGTCGTCCATGTGACCTGGGGCCAACTGAGCGGTCTGAGCGCCCTGGAATTGGCGGCCATATTCCTGCCCCGCTCGAGCTTTGTGTTCACTGAGGGGCTTCAGCCTGCGGCGCGAACATTCGAGCTGAGTCCAGTCGTTCTCGCCTCACGTTTGGCAGAGGTCGCACGCGAGGCCGCGCCTTTCGTGCCAGTCATTCCTGGCCCGCAGGCGAAGCCGTCCAGGGTGAAGAAGTCGCCCGGTGTCATTAGCCCTGACATGGCCCGCCTACTGGCACGCATCGACGGCCAGCAGACCGTCTCCGACCTTGTCGACAATCGGCAGCCGCTGACCGTCCTACGCCCGCTGGCCAGGTTGGTGCAGGCCGGCGCCATCAGCTTCGAGCCAGCGGCACCGGCGGAACCTGCTGAGACGGTTACTCAGCATGTTGAGCCCGCGGCTGCCGAGGTCGGCCCCGCGCGGCACGATCCTGTCGAGAGCGTGCCTGACCAGCCAGCGGAGGTGCAGTCGGGAGCTGGGGCCGAGTCCCAGAAGGCCGCTGAGGCCGAGTCCGAAAAGGGCTTGCCCGCGGTGCCTCTCGCGGCCGGGGCGTCGCAGCCAGCCGAGGCGGCGACGCCGAGGCGCGGCTGCTTGTCGGCGACTGCCATCCCAGCGGTGGCGCTGACCGCGCTCGTGTTGATCATCGGGGCGATCGTGCTTGGTGTGAGAGCTTCGACATCCGAGGCACCGGAGCCACTTGCTCTGCAAGCGACAGCCGCTCCCACCGAGGTCCCGACAGCGGCTCCCACCCAGGTCCCAACAGCCGCCCCCACCGAGGCCCCGACAGCCGCCCCCACCGAGGCCCCGACAGCGGCGCCCACCCAGGTTCCGACAGCCG
>JAFAPL010000347.1 GCA_019247135.1 Chloroflexota bacterium
TGAACACAACTACGGTGCGCGACTGGGTGCGCTTCGTGCTGGCGCACCACCACCGCGGACCACTTTAGCGACGGCCGGAGCCCGTCGCTCAACTGAAGCTGAGTCGAGTTCCTGGAGCGCGTAGGCGATGGCCTGCTCCGGGAGGCATCGCCGCGCCTTCAGCCCATCCGGTGGAGAAGGCCGGTTCCTCCAGGGCGTTCAAACATTGCTCGCCGAACAGCAAGGGCGCGTACTTGTTCCACTCGAATCGCAAGCGAGACCTTTGAGCCTCGGCGCTACATCAGGCGGAATGTCCAGCAGCGTCTCCAGTACGCGTGTTCCGCGGCCAGGTCATCCGCTCGTACGCCGTCCAATGAGTAATTTCGGTTGCGCGGCAAGAGTTCTTGGAAGCCGCGCACATTCTCAGCGAGGCGGACCCACGCGGCCAACACGATCATTCCGAGCGGCATAGCGATGTGCTCCCTTACACCACGCGGCTACGACACGAAACGTATCTGGCATCAGGCTCGATTACGTCAATCACATCCGTGGCGATGTTCTACAAGAACATGATGGCGCGAGTTCCAGCATGCCTTGCAGAGCTTCGAGCAGAAGCCGCTGTTTCTGCCGCGGCGGCACGATGAGCGCCGGGACCGCGGGTTTCTCGAGGAACGCTTCGACGAGTTCAAGCGAGTGGGAGGATCTGCGGCCTCTCGCAGCTAGCGTTGGTTGGCTGTTGAGCAGCAACGGTTCGCGCGGATGCACATTCCCGGTTTTGCACTGGAATACCAAGTCGCCGAAGTCGAAGGGCGCGCCCACCGCTTGCCGCAGCCATGCCATGGCGGCCATCTCCGGCACACAGACGCTGGGGGTAGGATGTTGTGCTCCCCATCGGGTGCCCGGACTCCAGTACCGCGCGAACACTGGCCACCACCCAGCGCCGACGTCACCTCAGACCACGCGTTCGACCAGATCAATGGTCTTGATGCCTTACTTGGGGCGTGCGAACCAGTCCTCTCGCAATAACTCGCCGATCCAGACATCCCACCACCGGTTGTGTCGAAATTCGTGATGACGATAAATCCCAACTGTCTGATAGCCGACTTTCTCCAGCGCGCGCCGGCTCGCGGTGTTGCCTTCCACTACGGTGGTCATGACTTTCTCCAGACCGAGTTGTTCGAACGCGTAGTACGTCCGCAGTCGCATGGCCTCGCTTGCAATCCCATGACCCCACCAGGTTTTATCGCCAATTACCGTCCCCGTGACAGCATGTCGGCTACGCCAGTCAATCTGCGTAATCCCCGTGCCTCCAACGTGCTGTCCCTCAACGAAGATCCCCATTGGACATCGGACTGACTCCGAGATATGTGGTCCAACCACTCTTCTTCCTGTTTCAAGGTGACGACTACGTCACGTGTCAGGTATCGCGTTACCTCCGGATCGGCAAACCACTCCACGTAGTGCTGCAGGTGCTCTGGTTTGAGCGGAGCAAGTGTGACCATCTGGCCGGTCAGAGTTGGCCCAAGCATCGGCTGCGATTCTAGAGTGAAGCGATCATCTGTGGCAGGGCCAAGCTAGCACCTGAGCAGGTCACGTTCTCCGCGAAGGGTATCGAATGCGTCCTGTGAACGAGCGTCGAGTAGCTCGCCTTTTCGGTGTCTCTCAATCTCGCATCAGCGACGTAATCAACGGTTGATTCTGGAGGAATATCTGACACCAGAGATAGGTCTAGACTCAGTGGCGCGGCAGGTCGACGTCAAGGAACCACTCATTGACGACGCTGGCAAACGAACCCGCTTCGGTTGGCCAAAATCGGCGAGTTGCTGCGAAAGCCCATGCAGGCCCCGCAGCGCAAACGCCCGGGTCGGCAGCGCAAAGGCCCGGGTCGGCGCATGCTGTCGTACATCACGGCAAGAGACGTGCAGAATCGTCTGGACGGAGTGTTGGGGGCCCGGCAACTGGAGCACCACGTTTCGCCGTCCTGAGCCACGACCCCTGGGTTGTCGACTGCACACGGGTTCCCTTACTGACGGTTGCGACCCTACGACGTCAAAACGAGGGCCCTGCGGCCGATCTCCTTTCGCCCTGCCGCGCTACTTGACGGTCTTGACCTATACTGAACTCCTGACCGGAGCGCTCGACACGGCAGCAGCTACTTTCAAGGCCACCCTTCGGGAACTCGGTCTGTCAGGTGACGAACCCGAGCTCGACGATGGCGCGAGACTTGGCCGACGGGCGGCTCTTGTCGCCGCTGCGAGTGTCCTGTGGCAGCGGCAACTCGGACCGCTCCTGGATATACGCCAGGCGATGGAGCTTCTTGGGGTGGGTAGCCGGCAAGCAGTCCACGACCTCATCCAGCGCAACCGGCTCCTTGCGGTGACGACGGAAGAGCATCGCACCCTGATGCCCGTGTTCCAGTTCAGCGAGCAGGGACGGCCGTACGAGGCCGTGCCGCCCATCCTGCGCATCTTCGCCGAGGCGGATGCCACTGGCTGGACTGTTGCGTCCTGGTTCACCACGCCGAGTCCGGAGCTTGCGAACGAGACTCCGATCACCAGGATCCGGACCGGTCGGGACCTGGAGAATGTGCTCGAAGCTGCACGCGTCGCTGCTGCCCCACTCCGCTGGTAAGCGAGGTTGAGCCCGCTCGGGCCGCCACCCGCCGACCTCTCTGGCTTCCCGAGCTGGACGTTGCCGACCAGCCGAGAACTCTACCGCGTCCACCGTCGGGACCGCGGAGCGTGGTACTTCGACAGCTCATACAGCGGCAGGTTCAATCTGTCCGGCAAGTTCGGAACGTGTTATCTGGCGCTGCAGCCCGAAGGGGCATTTCTCGAGACGCTTGGTCGGCAGGGGCGCCTGATCGACCAGTTTGAGGTCGAACGGCGCGTGCTATAGACGTTGCGCACACCGCGTCCGATGCTCCTGGCCAACACTGGCCACGCGCGGGCTCGCGCCTTCGGCATCACTGCAGGTATCAGCGGCATCGAAGAACCTGACCGCCACACGACCCGCAGCTGGGCCGAAGCCTTCCACGCCGGCGGTTTCGATGGGATCCGGTACCGGCTCGGTCACGACCCCTCGCAGAGGACCATCGGTATTGCTCTGTTCGGCCCAACGGGGGAAGCGGATTGGCCCACTGGCGCTCAGGCAGAAATCGGCAGCGACCTGCTCTCGACAGTCCGACGTCGGTACGGACTCATCGTCCTGCCCACGCCACAACGGCGTCAGTAACCCGAGCGGGCTCAAGTCTGCTAAGCTCTCGCGCGTGAACTGGCGTGGGACGGTTCTGCTCCACCCGAGCCCCCGTTGCCCGCGGTCGCAGTGACTGACCGCGGGCTCTTGCTGCTCGATCGAACGTCCCTCTGAAGACAACTGAAAGGTGTTGCCGTGTCACGCGTGGTTCGCGCCAGCCGCTTCTTCATGCCAACGCTGAAGCAAGCGCCAGTTGAGGCCGTGGCGGCCTCGCACCAATTGCTCGCCAGAGCCGGTTTTATTCGTCAATTGGGAGCCGGACTCTACACGTATTTGCCCCTCGGTTACCGAACCGTGGCTAGAATTGAGCGGATTCTGCGCGAGGAAATGCGCGCGGTCGGAGCCGAAGAATTCCTTGCGCCGGCGCTGCACCCTGCCGACCTGTGGCGCCAGAGCGGGCGATGGGATGCCATCGACGACACGATGTTTCGCCTGCAGGACCGTCGGGGCGGGGAGTACTGCCTCGCGATGACGCACGAAGAGGTGGTCGCCTCCATCGCTCGCAGCAACCTGCACAGCTACAGACAACTCCCACAGCGCTGGTTTCAGATTGGCCCGAAGTTCCGCGACGAGCCTCGCCCGCGAGCAGGACTGCTGCGCGTGCGTGAGTTTCTCATGAAAGATGCGTATTCGTTCGACCTGGATACCGACGGCCTGGACGCGTCGTTTGCCGCGATGCGGGCCGCGTACAGTCGGATTTTTGCGCGGTGCGACCTGGAGGCGTGGCCGGCCGAGGCGTTTTCGGGGGCCATGGGCGGCCGCGAATCAATCGAATTCGTGGTGCGCACGCGGGCAGGCGAAGATGTGGTCATGCATTGCCGGGCGTGCGGCTACACGGCCAATCTCGAGGTCGCACGCTCACGAGTGGCGCCCGTCGTGGACCACAGGTCCAACCTGGCACAGCCGGAGCCATTTGCCACACCCGGCATCGTCACCATCGAGGCGCTTGCGTCGCCGCCCCACAGCGTGCCTGCCGAACGCCAGTTGAAGACGCTGGCGTACATCGCGGACGATCATCCAGTTGTTGCCATCCTCAGGGGTGATGAGACGCTCAACGACGCCAAACTGGAGATCGCGATGGGTGCCTCGGTCGTGCGGCCGGCGCACGTTGAGGAGATTGTCGCGCTGATGGGTGCGCACCCAGGCTCACTCGGAGGCGTCGGGTTCACCCGCGCGCCGATGCTGGTCGACGCAACACTGCTGGGCCGCACCAATATGGTGACCGGCGCCAACCGTGATGGCTTTCATCTGCGCGGCGTCGATGTCCGGCGGGACATCCTCTCCAGCCCCAACGCGCGGGTGGTCGACGTGCGCACGGTCCAGCCCGGCGAGCCGTGTCCGAACTGCGACCACGTGCTGCAGAGCCTTCCCGCGCTCGAGGTTGGTCACATCTTCAAGCAAGGCACGCGCTACTCCGCTTCGTTTGGCGCCACCGCGCTGGACGCCAACGGAGCAGAGGCACCGGTGGCAATGGGCGCCTATGGCATCGGCCTGGGTCGCCTCATGGCGGCGGTCGTCGAGACCCATCACGACGCGAATGGCATCATCTGGCCGCGCTCGCTTGCGCCGTTCGATGCCACCGTCCTGGTGCTCGGACCGAAGGCGGAGTTACTGCAACTCGCCGAAGAAGCGGCATCGTCACTCGAGCGGGCTGGGCTCGAAGTCATGCTGGACGACCGCGACGAACGGGCTGGAGTGAAGTTCAAAGACGCGGACCTGATCGGGTTTCCGGTACGCGTCGGGGTAGGCCGGCACACGCTGGCTTCCGGCGCGGTGGAGATCAAGCTGCGTACAGGACCCGGCGAGGATCAGGTGCGGCTCGCCGAACTGGGCGAGTGGGCGGGCGCGCGACTCAAAACCTGATTGCGACGCCTCTTGTTGTGGGATGGGCTGGGTGAGAGTGCGTCCGGCCTCATGCGCACTCTCACGGGCGCTGCCGCACGGCCGCTCCGACTGCACCTATCGACGATCGTGCCGACGCCGCATTCCCCGCGTGGTCACACCGGCGTGTGCTGAAAAACGACGATCGCGTCCTGCCCGTGACCATCGGGCGAGCACTCGCGACACGACCGCAGAACGTTGTTTTTCCGACGCCCACGGGTCCGATGAGCGCCACGTGTTCTTTGCGGGCCAGGAACTCGAGCGTGAACAAGGCCTGCAGAGCCCAAGTGTAAGTTAGGACGGCAACTTCTTCCGGGCACCTCGGCTGCTGGCGCCTGCCGGGGCGTCCACATCCTCGACCGGTTCCGTCAGAACGAGAGCGTTGGGGCCGAGATCAGTTCGACCGACGCGGGTCCAGCGCATCCCGCAGACCGTCGCCCACCAGGTTGAACGCCAGCACGGTGATGAAGATCGCCGCGCCTGGGAAGACGGTCTCCCACCAGGCTCGCTGCATGTCGACACGGCCGTCAGCCAGCATGCCACCCCAGGAGGGTGTCGGCGGCTGGGCGCCGAGTCCCAGAAACGACAGCGTCGATTCGAGCAATACAGCGGTCGACAACCATAACGTGGCTTGCACGATGATCACGGCGACCGCCTGAGGCAGGAGGTGGCGCAGCATGATCCGCCAGGCCGGCGCGCCGAGTGCTCGGGCCGCGAGCACGAAATCGAGCGTTCTGGTGCGTAAGAACTCTCCCCGCACCAGGCGGGCGGTGCTCATCCAGGAGGTGAGTCCAATCACGAGCATGGTGGTGGTCAGACTGGGTGTGAAGAGCGCTGCCGCAGCGATTACCAGGAAGAGTTGTGGGATCGCCAGCACGATGTCAGTGAATCGCATGATCAGGTCGTCCACTGCGCCGCCAGAGGAGCCGGCGATGGCCCCCAATGTGACACCGATCACCATAATCAGCACGACTGACACAAAGCCCACCGAAAGTGAGACCTGTGACGCGACGAGCACACGACTGAACACGTCTCGCGTTTGCCGGTCCGTGCCGAACCAGTGTTCAGG
>JAFAPL010000353.1 GCA_019247135.1 Chloroflexota bacterium
TGGCGAACCGCGCCGAAATGGATATCCGCTGGCAGCGAGTCGAGGAAGATCTCACAGCGCACCAGGCGTGAGCGGAGCGAACTCAGGACCGGCGGAGTCCATGCCGGCGCGCACAACCGACGCCGACCTCATGGCGCTGGCACGTGCCATCGCGGCTGGTGATTCGACCAGCGCCATACGCTTGCTCACCAGGTCGCCGGCGTTGGCCAGCGCACGCTTCGAGGTTGGGGCAACCCGTCAAATAGAGAGGCCGTACTACCTCGAGGAGATCGGCCGCCATTTGTACGCCGGCGACACTGGATTACATATCGCCGCGGCGGCGTACCGGACCGACCTCCTCCACGAATTGCTGGTCAGAGGCGCGAACGTCCGTGCGAAGAATCGCCGCGGTGCCGAACCACTGCATGTTGCTGTCAGCGGGCAACCGGGCTCCGCCAGATGGAATCCATCCGCGCAAGCAGCGACCATCGCTTGCCTCATCGACGCCGGCGCGGATCCAGATGCCGTAAACCAGGACGGGGTGGCTCCGTTGCACATAGCCGCACGCACGCGGTGCGCCGCCGCGGTCGGCGCGCTCCTCGCCGGCGGGGCCGACGTCCAGCGCAAAAACAAAAACGGCTCCACGCCAATGTGGCTTGCGACACACAGCACCGGGCGAGGCGGCAGCGGCTCGGCTGAGGCGAAAGCGGAGCAAGCTGAGATCGTCCGTCTGCTTCAGCAGTACGGCGCGTGCGCACCGTGACCCTCGCGCTCTGACCTCATGCGAAGCTGCGCAGCTCAGGCCACGACTGGTCAAGCGGAACAATTGGTCTCCGGCACAACATAATCGGTCTGCCGACTTCTTCGTTGAGCACATTGTCGACCGCTTGGATCGTTCCGACCAGCGTCGCGTCGGCGCAGGCGCGGCGCACGCCCGCCTCGTCGAAGCCGACGGTGATCACGTTCGTCACCTGGAGGTGCGGCGGCTTCCAGAACCAGTACGTCAGGTGTGGACTGAGCGCATTCGGCAGACCAAGGCGTGGTCCGTACAGGTCGATTGCGCCAGCTTCGCCGTAATTGTGCGCCAGAATCACGGTGTCTCGTTGCTCCGCCGGACTGATGTGCTGGTAGGCGGCAGCAACCTGGACCACGAGCTCGGGCCAGCCAACGGTGTCGGCGAAATCCTTGCGGAACTGGTCGAGCCCAAACCTATGTAACGACGCCTGCGGCACCAGCGGCAGACCAATCGGTAACATCACCGCTGCCTGCAGCAGCATGGCACCGCCAGCGAGGAGACCAGCGCGGCGCCAGGCGAACCGGCTCGCAACTCGTTCCAGTTGAACGCAGCCGGCTGCCACCAGGACGGGGATGAGTGGCCCCGGATAGTAGGCCTTGCCAACTGCAAGGAAGAGCAGGAACGTGACCAGGGCTGCCACTCCCAGCGGCCGGTAGGCAGGTCGAGCAAAAAGGAAATACCAGCCCATGAACCACAACGGCAGCGTGAACGGGCCGATCAGAACCGGCTGAAGTGCGAGGAACGCAATCGGCCCACCACTGTCGAAGTTGATAGCGAAACCTCCCTGGACGCCCGACTGGATCACGTCGCTATGCGTCCGCAGGAACTCCAGCGTGGGCCAGCCATTCAGTTGTTGCCACACGAGGTTTGGCGCGACGAGCGCCGTTGCGAGCAACAGACCCACCCATGGCCAGGGTGTGCGCAGATGACTCCGGAGTCGGGTCACCAGCAGCGCGGCAGCCAGACCAACGCCCAGTCCGAAAATGGTCAGCTTGGTTTCAAGGCCGACTCCGAGTACAACACCGATCAGCACCCAGAGTCGCACGTCGTTCGTGCGCAGCATCCGCGCGAAGACGAGTAACGCCACGATCCACCACAACTGGTCGAACGTGACCGTCTGGAATAACCAGTTCGAGCCCAGCAGCACCGGGGAAATCGCCGTCGCCAGAGCGGTCAAGACCAGGGCGGTCCGCCGGCCGCCGAGCTCGCGCGCGACCAGCGTGACCAGCAAAACCAGATTGGCGCCAACCAGCGATGGCAAGAGTCGCAGCGACCAGGGAGAGTTGCCCAGCAGCAGTGACTCCACCCCGGCCAGCAGTGGCGTGATCGCCGGATAATCGACATATCCAGCGGCGGGGTGTCGACCGCTGGCGAGGTAGTACAGCTCGTCGCGGTGATAGCCATAGTTGCCGTTGGTCAGCAGGTGCAGACACAGCGTGGCAACGGCCAGCAATGTCGCGACCAGCATCGGACGTTGTTTCAACTGCGGGATCAGGATCAGACAGCTCGCACGAGGGTTGTTGTTGTCGCGAACGGGGATGATAGCCTTCGCGCTGGCGGATTTAACGAAACAGGGGGGCCGTAATGGCAAACGGAGCATTGTTCATTGGCTGGGGTGGTCCGGTGCGAGGTCGCGAAGCGAAGAGCCTCGAAGTCTTCAACGAGGGGATGCAGTATTGGACGCGGTTGCGACAAACAGGTCAGATTGAGAGCTTCGAGCCCGTTGCGCTCGAGCCACATGGTGGGGATCTATTTGGCTTCGTGCTTATCCGCGGCGATCGGGATAAGCTGAACCAGCTGCGCTACAGCGAGGAATGGATTCGGCTGAACGACCGCGCAGCCGCGGTGGTTGATGGGTTCGGACTCGTAACTGCATTCGTGGGTGAGGACCTGCAGCGTTTGTTTGCAAATTACCAGACCAATACGTCGGACCTGACCGCGTAGCAACGCCGACTCTCAGAGGGAGCGGCATGCGGAAGGGACGCGACTATATCCGGAGCCTGCGCGACGAGCGCGCGGTGTACCTGGGCGGTAAACGGCTGGCCGACGTCACGGAAGATCCGGCGTTCGCCGCCGCCGCGCAGGCGGTTGCAGGTCTGTACGATCTCGCGCAGGACCCAGCCGCGGAGATGGGCTATGCTCCGGTGGATAGCACCACTTCCGAGCCTGCCAATCGTGTCTTCTTGATTCCGCGCAGTCGGCAGGACCTTCAGGCACGGCGGATTGCCAGCACGAAGTGGGCGGAGGCGACCCACGGCTTCTTCGGCCGCGGCCCTGATCACGTGGCTGGATTCCTGGCGGGTTTCGCCAGCGCCCCCGAGGTGTTCGGCCAATTCGGCGATAACGTGCTGCGCTATTACAGATTCGTCCGCGACAACGACCTGTACGTCACGTACGTCATCATTCCTCCTCACGTGGATCGAAATCGCATCAAGCGCGGCGAGCGGGACGCCTATATTCAGGTTGGTGTGGTGGAGGAGCGAGACGGCGGCATTGTCGTACGCGGGTCGCAGAAACTGGGGACCGGTACGGCGATTGCCGACGAACTGTTCGTCACGTGCATGGTGCCGCAAAAGGCGGGCGAAGAGGACTACGCGCTCTCCTTCGCGGTTCCAGTCCGCACCGAGGGTCTCAGGCTGTACCCGCGCCGCCCGTATGCGCCGGCGCAGACCAGCGCATACGACTACCCGCTGTCTACGCGCTTCGATGAGAGTGACTCGCTGGCCGTGTTCGACGACGTGTTCGTGCCGTGGGACCGGGTATTCGTGTACCGAGACGTCGAGCTGACTCGAAACCAGTTCTTCGCCACCCCCGCGCACATTCTTGGCAACACGCAAGCTCAGGTCCGCCTGGCAGTCAAGATGCAGTTCATCGCGGGCGTGGGGCGGAAGATCGCGGCGATGGCCAAAACGGACACCAATCCGCAAGTCGTGGATCTGCTGGGAGACCTGGCGTTTCTGGCCGCGTGCGTGGAGGGGATGGTGCTGGCAGCCGAGGCGAATTGCCACGTCGATGCGCGCGGTGTCGCCGTACCGGACCCTCGCTTCATGTATACGATCATGGGACAGCAGGCGGAGTTTTATCCGCGCGCTTTGCACATTCTGCGACTATTGACGACCAGTGGCGTCATTCAGTTGCCAGACTCGTACCTCGCATTCGAAAGCCCCGCAACGGCACCGGACATAACACGCTACGTGCGCTCGATCGAGTCCGAGGCCGAGGAACACATCAAGTTGTACCGATTGGCGTGGGATCTGATCGGTTCGGAATTCGCTAGTCGCCACCATCAATACGAGATGTTTTATGCAGGTGCGCCGTCGGTGAGTAAAGCGCACGCGGTACGGACGTACCGCTTCGACGAGGCGGTTGCGCAGGTGGACCAGTTCCTGAGTAGCTACGGTCTGCCGAGCGATGTGCCAGATCCGGCGTAGCAGCAGAGGTCGCGGGGTGCAACAACCCCGATCAACAAGACGTCCAACTACCGGACGCGCTTGTGTCCAGTTGGAGGCAACGAAGCTCGAAATGAAAATCTTCTTTCGCATTGGAGCGCTGCGCGCGCTCTGGGGGTCGTCTCGACTCGCCTGGCGTCTCATGGGCGATCGCCGCACCCCACTGGGCGCCAGGCTGCTGCTCGGGCTCGCAGTTGCCCTGATCGTCTCGCCGATCAACTGGATCCCCAGCGCCATCCCAATTCTCGGCCAGATGGAAGACCTGGCGTTGTTGGCACTCGCCCTCAAGCTGTTCTTCAAGTATGTTCCCGCCGAACTACGGCTCGAGCACCAGGCTGCGCTGAGCCGCACCTGATCCGCGGGTTTGACATCAGTCGAACCGGCTGACACGCGACTATACGCTCGGTATAGTTCGAGCGCGGGAAGGGATGGGGACCAGCGCCCCACCCCAACCTGACATCGAGTGCAGGCGATCGGCGCCGCCACAACCTGCCAGCCGACCCGAGCTCGTTCATCGGCCGTGCCGCGGAGGTGGCCGAGCTCGCCGATGTGCTGCGGCAAAACCGCCTTGTAACGTTGACCGAGGCTGGCGGAGTTGGCAAATCCCGCCTGGCGCTGCAGGTCGCCGGGCGTGTCCTGGACCAGTTCCCGGATGGTGTGTGGCTCGCCGAGCTCGCTCACATCACAGACGCGCGGCTGGTCGCATACGAGGTTGGCGCGGCGGTCGGTGTGCGGCCTCGGCCGGGACAGGACCCGCCAGGCGCGCTGGTCGTTGCTCTTCAGCGCCGCCACTTGTTAGTGCTCCTGGACAACTGCGAGCATCTCCTGAGCGCGTGTGCCGAGCTTGCCGTAAACCTCCTGCGGGGCGCGAACGACGTGCGCATTCTGGCCACCAGCCGCGAGCTCCTGGGAGTGACTGGCGAGACGATCTGGCGCGTGGCCTGCCTGCCTGTACCGCCGAGCGGCCTGGTGCCGCGTCACCGCACGCTCCGCGCTGTGTTGGACTGGAGCTATGCACTGCTGTCCGAGCCAGAGCAGCAACTGTTCGAACGGCTGAGTGTCTTTGCCCGCGGCTGGTCGCTGCAGGCCGCCGAGGCCGTGTGTGCCGACGATTCGGCGCCCGAGCTCAGCCTGGCAGCGTGCTTGCGGCGGCTGGTGGCCACCTCGTTGGTCCAGGCTGAAACGACCGAAGACGGGACCGTGCGCTATGGAATGCTCGAAACGATCCGTCAGTATGCACGCGAGCGCCTGGTTGCTCGCGGTCAGGCGAGCTGATCCGCGAGCGGCATGCGCGCTACGTGGTGGCCCTCGCTGAGGAGGCGGCGCCAGCGATGCGCGCCGCACCCGTGCTGTCGTGGCTGCGGCAGCTGCACGCCGAGCAGGACAACATCCGCTCGGCGCTGCGCTGGCTGATCGACTCGGGACAGGTCGAGCAGGCCCAGCGACTCGGCGCCGCGATCGGCGAGCTGTGGATGCACCGCGGCCTGCTCGGGAGGGCCGCACCTGGCTGGCCGAGCTCCGTGCACTGGCCAGCAGTAGCACCAGACGCGAGGTGCGCGCTCGACTGGCCGGCGTGGCTGGCGTGCTCGCACTGGTCCACGGCGACCGCCCCGAGGCGTGGCAACTTCTGAATGACGCCCTGGCCGAGTGGCGCCAGCAAGACAGCCCGCGTGACCTTGCCTACGTACTCTTGAACCTGGGATTCGTGGCCGGCGACGCCGGTCGGCTGGCCGAGGCGCAGAGCTATATGGAGGAGGGGCTGGTCGCCAGCCGCGCGGCGGTCGACCAGGTGCTCGAAGCTTTCTGCCTCGAGCGGCTCGGACAATTCGCCTTGCAGCGTGGGGACACAGCCACGGCCGCGGAGTACCTGGATGAATCAATCCGTCTGGCCACGGAGCGGGGCGCGCTGCGGGTGATCGGCTATGCGCGCCACACCCACGCCTGGCTGTGTTACGGCGCACACGATTACGGCGCCGCTCGCGCGGAGTTCGACGCCAGCCGCGAGGAGTTTGCTGCTCTCGATGAGCGCTGGGGCCAGACGCTCGGTCACGCGGGTTACGGGCACGCGGCGGCGGCCCAGGGTGACGTGGTGGTAGCCCGCGCTCGCTTTCTGGAGATCCTCGGTTCGGCCAGCGAGCCCGGGAATCCGCTGATCCCCTGCTTCGTGGTCGAAGGATTTGCGCCTGGCACTGGTCGAGGGGCGGCCCGAAGAGGCGGATGGTGACCGAGGGCAGGACGAATCGAGAGATCGCGGCCGAGCTGATCGTGAGCGAGCGGACGGTCGCCCGACACCTGGACTACATCCTGGCCAAGCTCGGCGTGCGGTCGCGCACGGCCGCCGCGGCGGTGCTTCTGCGCGCCGGCGTCGCCTGAGGCAACCCTCGATCCAAGGGGCATTCGAGATAGGGCGTTCTGCGGACGCGCGCCGGCTCTCAGTACGTCAGACTGCCTGCGAATCGGCCGGTCCACGGCCGATATCCGTCGCCGCGGAGGATCGACGTCATGTCCAGACCCGTAATCAGGGTGCCGGATCGGCTGCCCGGACGAGCGTGTGGGTGTCTCTTGCTCCGTGGGCTGCTCCTGGTGGGAGTCCTCTGGGCACTCACGCTGTCACCGGTCAACGCTCAGCCGAGCAGCAGCGGGCCGGCTCCCGCCCAGTTGCCCGCACTGCCGCGCACCGCTCGCATTGGCGTCCTGACCCTTGGCACGCTCGACGCCCTCCAGCCGGGCTTGGGTTACTTCGTCCAGCGACTGGCCGAGCACGGCTATGTCGAGGGGCAGAATCTGACGTTCGAGCGACGCGCCGCAGAAGGCGACGCGACCCAACTGGCAGCCCTCGCCGGCGACCTGGTCGCGCAATCGCCGGACGTCATCTTCGCCGCGTTCACACCCGCGGTGCTCGCCGCCAAGCAGGCCAAGGGCACGATTCCGATTGTGATCCCCTTCGGCGGCGACCCGGTAGGGACCGGCCTGGTCGAGAGTTTCGAGCACCCCGGCACCAACGTGACAGGCATGAGCGACCCGTCGGCCCAGGTCATGCCGAGCCTGGTGCGCGTCTTCAGCCAGGCCATGCCCGGGGTCCACCGGGTCGCCATCTTCACACCGGCCGGCAATCCCGCCATCGAGCCAGGCCTGCAGGCCTCCCGAGCACTCGCGGCGCCAATGGGAATTCAGATCCTGCGGGTCGACGTTGCCGGTCCAACCAACGATGCGCTCGACGCGGCGTTCGATACGGCGGCGGCGCAGGGCGCCGATGGGTTCGTGTTCTATTTCACGCCGACGACGCCCGCCCTCGATCGGCACGCGGCCGAAGCCGCCGCCCAACGTCACCTGCCGGGCATCTACGAGACCCGCGGGTCGGTGGACGCGGGTGGGTTGATGAGTCAGACCGTGGACTACAACGCCTCGTTCGCGCGGACAGCCGATTACGTCAATCGGATTCTGGACGGTGCGGACCCTGCCGACATGGCCATAGGTGTGCCCGAGCAGTTCAATCTGATCGTTAATCTGAAAGCGGCAACAACACAGGGCATCACGTTCCCACCTGACATCCTCGCCCAGGCGACTGAGGTGATTCAATGATCCATTGATCGAATCGATCGATGGAAGTATCGATTTGCATCGGTTGTACTGTCCAAACGCCAGCAGTAGGCTCGAATCAAATGGGGAAATTCGTGATCCAGCCGCACGTGCGGCTGCAGGAATGGGTGGCCGAAGAGCTGGGCTTCTTTCGTCAAGAGGGTCTCGACTACGAGTTCCAGGCCAACGGCTTTTCGGCGGCGAGCCTGACCACCGCCTCCGTGCAAACGACCGATCAGGCGCCGATGACCAGCCTGCAACGCGGCGCCCTCGAGGACATGTCGGCGGGTCGCTCGTGTGACGTGAGCTCGGCCTGTCACTGGGCGGTGAACGCCGCGGCGACCGCGCACCACGGCCGCATGTACGGGCACGCCTACTCGCTCAGCCCAGCGGGCATCTTCGTAGCGCCGGACTCACCGTACCAGCGCCCGGAGGACCTGGCAGGTGTAGAAGTCGCGGTTGGCTACCATTCGGGCAGCCACTATTCGGCGATTCAGGCGCTCGAGCGTTTTCTGGAGCGCGACCAGATCAAGCTCCGTTTCGCCGGAACCCCACACGATCGAACCCGTCAACTGCTGGCGCGCAGTGTGCCGGCCGCCAATCTCTTCGGCGCCCAGTTCTACATCGCCGAGCAGTTGGGCTTCCGCAAACTTGTCGACGCGACGTTCATGATGGGCTTTCTGCTGTCCTCGCATGCGGATCTGGAGGACACGGACAAATACTTCCGCGCACTCCGCCGGGCACAGTGCGAGCTCGATATCGAGCCCGAACCCTACAAGCACTATTACATGCGCGAGCTGCCGCCAGATCTCGCCGAGCTGGTTGACGTGCGCCGATTCGGCCCTGGTGAACGCATCGTGTTCGAGCCGTACACGCGCGAGCTGTACGAACGCACGCAGCGCTGGATGCAGCTCTGGAACCTGTTGACGCCCGAAGACGCCGCGCAATCTCGATTCGAGGAGGCGGTGTTGGTGTAAATGGCACGCATCTCCTACGTCGATCCTTCCAGCATCGACGATCCCGAAGTCCGGGCGTTCATCGACGAGGCCGAACGTGTCGGCACGCCGCGGCCTGAGATCCAGCTCATTCGCGCCCACGTTCCCGCCGTGATCCGCAGCTTCGTGTATACCTGGCAGAGCGTCTTCAAGAGCGGGCTCGTCGAACACGAATTGAAGGAACTGCTGCGGCTGCGCGTGGCGACCTCGCTCGATTGCGCGTATTGAGCAGTTCAGCGCTCTGTCCGGTCCGGAGAGCAAGCAGTCGGCGAGGACAAGCTCTCGCAGATCAGCAATTATGCCGAGTCGCCACTTTTCTCGGAACGGGAGCGAGTGGCGCTGCGCTATGCCGACGCCATCACCTGGGATCCGAGCCTGGCAGATGACGCGCTCTGGGCCGAGCTGAAAGCCCACTTCTCGGAGCCGGAGCTCGTTGAAATGGGCTTCCTGGTCGGAGTATTCGCCGGCGGCCAACGCTGGATCCACACGCTGGATCTCAGGCATGGAGAGGTGCCCGCGGCGTCCACCACCGGATATCGACCGGAGCTTGCGCCCAGTTCCAGGACCGCAACTGGGACTTCAGCCGTTTCGACGTCGGCGAGCGATTTTTCTACGAGCCGCTCGAACGCGATGAATTCGACGAGCTCGCACTTCCGATCGCGGTCTAATGGCACACCATGCTGCGAACAAGACTGACGGAGCTCCTGGGCATCGAACATCCAGTGGTGCTGGGTGGCATGGGCGGCGGCGCCACGGGCCACGAGCTGGTTGCCGCCGTGTCAGGTGCTGGTGGATTTGGGATCCTGAGCGCCACCTGGTTATCGGCGGAGGAGCAGGCACATGAGGTCAACGCGATTCGTGCGCAGACCGATCGACCACTGGGCCTGAACCACCTGCTGTGTTTTCTGCACGAGGAGCGCTTTCAAGCCAGTCTCGAGCTGCAGCCGAATGTCATCTCGACCGCATGGCCGTGGAGCGCTCAGGACCTGAGCGGATATTGGAAACGCGCGCACGAGCGTGGAGCGCTGGTGATGCACATGGTTTCGAGCGTGCACGAAGCGGTCCGCGCCGCGGAGTCCGGTGCGGACATCATCGTCGCGCAAGGGACAGAAGGTGGCGGGCATGTCGGCTGGATGGGCAGTCTGGTACTGGTGCCGATGGTCGTGCGCGCAGTCGCGCCCATTCCGGTCGTCGCTGCCGGTGGCGTGGCCGATGGATCCGGCCTCGCGGCTGCCCTGGCGCTCGGAGCGGAGGGCGTCCTCCTCGGCACTCGCTTTCTCGCCACACCGGAATCGCCCGTACCCGACGGTTTCAAACGGACGATCATCGAGAGTGACGGGCACGACACCCAGCTGACGGAGATTCCGGACATTGCCGCGGGGAGCGTCTGGCCCGGTGCCATGTCACGTGTCCGCCGCAACCACTTCATCGAACGCTGGGCGGGTCGCGAATGGGAGCTGCGCCAGAAGCGTGATGTGGTGGGTCCCGAGCTGGCCCAGGCCCGCCGCCGCGACGACGTTGACGAGTACACGATCGGTACAGGCCAGACCGCCGGTCTGATCACCGACCTCAGGCCAGCCGCCCAGATCGTGCGTGAGACGGTCGAGCAAGCCGAAACCATCATCCGCCAACGTCTGGCAGCCGCGCTCGCGGAGTCAGTTTCGGCTGCAACCCGCTAGTCGAACAGCATTCGAGTCGCGCACTACTACTGGCCGCACCGAGCACGCTTTCCCTCTCTCGGCTCAGCGACTTCTGTTCGTAGCTTCTGTAGGCGTTAGGGTCGGCGTCGGCGTGGCGCTCCGCTGTGGTGTCGGCGTCGCCGTGGCGGTGGGCGGCGTGGGCGTGGCCGTAGGCGGAGTCGGCGTGGCAACAGGCGGGGTCGCAGTCGCAAGCGGCGACGTCGCAGTGGCAGTCGGCGGAGCCGGTGCAACATTCGCTGCCGGCGCGAGCGCCGGCGCAGCGGCCGTGTGCGGCGCACCCGTGCCGATCGTCACCGTGTCGAACGTCACCGTGCTCAGCGCGCCCGTGTTGTGCGACGTCACTGCCAGACCCGCCAGCACCGCCCCACTCATCGAAATCGACACACTCGAGCCCGCGATCGGTGCCCACGTCACGCCATCCGTCGACGTGTACGCCGTAAACGTCGTGCCTGAACGTGCCACCTGGACATACGCCGGCACGCCACCGCTGATCGTCGCCGCACTCGCCGCCCCAGCTCCAGCCGTCGCCCGATACTGCACGTTGATGCCGCTGCCAGGCGTCACCAACACCGCGTAGTACGCCGCGCCGGGATCAGTGCTGTTCTGCCGCAGCATCACACCAGCTTTGGCCCACACATTGGTGTTCGTCTGCGCCGTCACGTGGCCACTCACGCTGCCGTCCGCCTGCAGCGACTGCCACACGTAGTGGAACTGGTCGGCTGTGCCCCAGATGTCTCCACCAGCACCCTGCACCGTCCACGTGCCATTGCTGAGTGCCTGGCTACCAGCCAGCGCCGGTGCACCGATGTCGCCACATGCCCACGCGCTCGGACACGTCGCCGCCGGTGTCGGCGTCGGTGTCGGCGGAACGGACGTGCCGATCGTCACCGTGTCGAACGTCACCGTGCTCAGGTCGACCGTATTGTGTGAGGTGACAGCCAGACCCGCCAGCACCGTGCCAGTCATTGAGATGGTGACGCTCGACCCAGGCACCGGAGTCCACGTGGTGCCGTCGCTGGACGTGTAAGCGGTGAATGTCGTGCCAGAGCGGGCTACTCGCAGATAGGCGGGCACAGCACCGCTGGCGCTCGCCGCCTGGCCCGCCTGCCCACCCGGCGTCGCGCGAAACTGAACCACGATGCCGTTGCTGGGCGTCACCAACACCGCGTAGTACGCCGCG